>NZ_JRVI01000076.1:0-17746 GCF_000783375.1 Sphingomonas sp. Ant20 | reverse complement strand
CTGCGCCACCTCACGCGCGCCGCCGCCGCATCGCGCGTCGCCGCCTTGCGCTGGAGATCCGCCTTCGAGATGAACCCGCGATCGACCAGCTGCTGCGCACGGTCGAGCTCCGCCTGCGCGATCGTCTCGTCCGACCGCGCCACCGATACGGATGCCGACAGCGATGCCGCGGTCTCGGTCTGGACCGAGCGGTCGACCGTCGCGAGCACCTGCCCCGCCGCGACCCCACTGGCCCGGCTCGACCAGCACGCGCGTGATCATGCCGCCCTCGCCCGCGACGCCGACGGGCATCTCGCGCCGCGCGGCCAGCGTACCGGTCGCGGCGATCACGCGGTCGACGGTCTGGCGACCGGGCACGATGACGGTGACGCTCGGAATCTGCTCGGTCGGCGCGCCGGGCGCCGCCGCATCCTTCTTGCCCGATCCGAACGCGAACCAGGCGATGGCGAGCGCCGCGAGGATGACGACCACCGCGATGATGATGTTGCGACGGGTATGCGACGGCGGCGTCTGATCCGTCAGCACCTGCTGCGGCTCGCCGCCGATCGTCCTGCTTCGTAGTTCATGCGCGCGCTATCCCCGTCCCGACCCGAATCCGCCGGACCACTCGCCAGCTGTATTATATAAATAGATCACCGTGCTCAAGCCCCCCGGCACGCCGCGCAGCCAAATGTCAGACATGACCAGGATCGCACCTGTCTGCAAGCTGCACGCGACGTTCAGCCTGCGTTGACCCGGCTTCGATCAATCGCGAAAGCAGGCTGACTTACAGGGAGACACGATATGACCAGGTTCACCATGATCGCGACGCTGGCGGCGGTTCCGCTTGCCGCCGCGATCCCCGCCGCCGCTTCGGCACAGGCGCAGGCGTCGACGGTCGAACCGATGGTCCCCGCGACCGGGACCGTGCTCGACGCAGCGCCGAGGGCCGCACCACGCGCGTGCCCGATGTCGCGACGATCCGTGCGGGTGTCGTCTCGCAGGCGACGACCGCCGCGGCCGCGCTGGCGGACAATGCGCAGCGGATGAACCGCGTCCTCGCGGCATTGAAGAAGGCCGGGGTCGCGCCGCGCGACATCGCCACCGCGACGGTCGGGCTCGCGCCGCAATATCGCTATGCCGACAACCAGCCGCCGGCGGTCACCGGCTATCAGGCGACCAACAGCGTTTCGATCCGCTTCCGCGACGTGGCGAAGTCGGGCGCGATCCTCGATGCGCTGGTCGCCGAAGGCGCGAACCAGATCGACGGGCCCAATCTGTCGATCGACCAGCCCGATGCGGCACTGGACGAGGCGCGGGCCGATGCGGTCAAGCGCGCGCGTGCCCGCGCCGAGATCTATGCGCGGTCGGCCGGCATGCGCGTCTCGCGAATCGTCTCGATCACCGAGAATGGCGAGAATGGCGGCAACCCGAACCCGCCGGTCTTCATGGCGCGCGCTCGATGGCCAAGGACAGTACGCAGATCGTCGCGGGCGAGAAGGACGTCACCGTTTCGGTCTCGGTCCGCTTCCTGCTGAACTGAGCGCACGGAAAAAGGGCCGCCCGGTCGCCCGGACGGCCCTTTTTTCAACGCTGTGTAGCGACCGCTCTTAGCGGACGCTGCCGCGGCGCACGAGGTTGACGATCGCGAGCAGCACGATCGCGCCAAGCAGCGACACGATGAAGGAGGTCAGCGTCAGCGGTGCGCTGTTGATCGAGCCACCCGACAGGATCAGGCCGCCGATGAAGGCGCCGACGATGCCGACGATGATGTTCAGGAAGATGCCCTGCTGCGCGTCGGTGCGCATGATCATGCTGGCAATCCAGCCAATGACACCGCCGATGATCAGCCAAAGAATGATACCCATTTTACTTTCCCTCCGTTGTTCCCGTAGCCGGGCGATGGCGGAAAGACGTGCGAGCACGGACGTTTGTTCCGCCCGCGTTTTGATTATGTAGGCTGATTCGGGTCAGTATTTTTGCTGCCTTTCGTACAGCGACTTATAGTGCTGGATCCGCGTCACGCGCAGGCCCGGCATCCCCGACCGGTCGATCGCGCGCTGCCATCCGGCAAATTCCTCGACCGTCAGTCCATAGCGGTCGCAGACCTCGTCGACCGACAACAGACCGCCATTGACCGCGGCGACGACCTCGGCCTTGCGGCGTACGACCCACCGCGTCGTGCTGGGCGGCGGCAGCGAATCCAGCGTCAATTGCTCGCCAAGCGGTCCGATGACCTTGGCAGGGCGGAACTTCTGGTTCTCGATCATTTACAACCTCTGATCGGGGGCGGGGGCCCCCTCTCGATACGTGGCTACGACCCGTAGCCAAGGGAGTTGAAGAATGGCTGAAACGCCGCGGTAAACGCCGCGGTCATTCCTGTTTCCATCGCGTCAAGGCATCCGCCATTGGCCCGTTGAACGCCCCGTGGACGGGGGCGAACAGCTTGGGATCGATCGCACCCCGCGAAAACCCGGCCTGAACCGCCGCGGTCGGGCTCGCCGCCTGACGCGCGGCGATCCCGACGATCAACACCGCCAGGTCACCGGGCAGAACGGTCAGCTCGGCCTCTCGATCGAAACGGGGGAAGCTCAGATCCAACGCGACACTCGCAAAACACCAACTAGAGGTTCCGTCTAAACGCCGGGGAATGAAAACGAGGTAAAGTTCGGGACAAAGAGTTGTCGCGCCTGTCGCTTTTTTTGCAACGCCTCGTCGCAGAGACTATGGTGTACCGATGGAACAGGCGGATTTTCAGCTCGGCGGCGCGACACCAGGGTCGGGGTCGCTGGCCGGTCGACGGATCGTCGTCGCGATGTCGGGCGGGGTCGACAGCTCGGTCGTCGCGGCGCTCGCGCATGCGACCGGCGCGGAGACGATCGGCGTGACGTTGCAGCTCTACGACCACGGCGAGGCGGTCGGCCGCGCGGGCTCGTGCTGCGCGGGCCGCGACATTCGCGACGCGCGCGCGTCTGCGACCGGCTGGGCATCGCGCATTACGTCTTCGATCATGAATCGAGCTTTCGCGAACAGGTCGTCGACACCTTTGCCGACGCTTATCTCGCGGGGCGCACGCCGATTCCGTGCGTCCAGTGCAACATGGGGCCCAAGTTCACGGATCTGCTGAAGCTCGCGCGCGATCTCGGCGCGGACTGCCTGGCGACCGGCCATTATGTCCGCCGCGTCGAGGGCGCGCACGGCGCCGAACTCCACCGCGGCGCGGATCCTGCCCGCGACCAGAGCTATTTCCTGTTCGCGACGACGCAGGCGCAGCTCGACTATCTGCGCTTCCCGCTCGGCGGCCTGCCCAAGCCGCGCGTGCGCGAGATCGCGGCCGAACTCGGCCTCGGCGTCGCGGCCAAGCCCGACAGCAGGATATCTGCTTCGTCCCCGACGGCGATTACGCCGGACTGGTCAAGAAGCTGCGCCCGGAGGCGGATACCGCGGGCGATATCGTCGATATCGGCGGCATGAAGCTCGGCGAGCATCGCGGGCTGATCCACTTCACCGTCGGCCAGCGTCGCGGACTGGAGATCGGCGGCAGCCCCGAGCCGCTCTATGTCGTGCGCGTCGAACCCGACACGCGGCGCGTCGTGGTCGGTCCGCGCCGTGCGCTCGCGGTTTCGGCGGCGCAGCTGAGCGACATCAACTGGCTCGGCGACGATTTCACCGGGCCGCTCACCGCCAAGGTGCGCTCGATGGCCAAGCCCGTCCCGGCCCGCCTGATCGGCGACCGCGTCGTGTTCGACTCACCCGAATATGGTGTAGCCCCGGGGCAGGCGACCGTCCTCTATGCCGGCGACCGCGTGCTCGGCGGCGGCTGGATCGCGTCGACCGAGGCGGCACTCGCCGCCGCCTGACGCGTTGGGCGTGGCATGGATATCGACGACCTGCGCCGCCAGATGGAAGCCGCCGCCGCGGCGATGGACTTCGAGAGCGCGGGGCGGCTGCGCGACCAGATCAGCCTGCTCCGCGGCGGCGGCACCGTCGCCGACACCGCGGGACTCACCCGCCAGCAACCTGGCGCGATGGGTCTGGGCACCAGCCAGCAACGTCTGACCCCGCCGCCCGGCTGGGTGAAACCCAAGAGGCCTGACCCGATGACCAAGGGCCGCAAGCGCTAGCCGCCACGCCGCTCCTCTTCCGTCATCCTGACGAAAGTCAGGATCCAGGGTAACGAAGCAAGACGATCCTGGCTCTGGATCCTGACTTTCGTCAGGATGACGTAGAGTTAGACCGTGATCACGGCAGCAGGAACGTGCCCTCGATCACCGTCACGCACGCACCGCCAAGCACCACCCGGTCGCCCTCGAGCCGGCACGTCAGCCGCCCCCCGCGCGCGCTTGCCTGGAACGCGGTGAAACTGTCGCCCAGCGTCTGCGCCCAGTACGGCACCATCACCGCATGCGCCGACCCCGTCACCGGATCCTCGTCGATAGCATAATAAGGCGTGAAGACGCGGCTGACGATCGCGGTCGCCGCCCCCTTCGCCGCGACGATCGCGACGATCGGAAACTTCGCCAGCGCGACGAAATCGGGTTTCAGGTTGCGGACGATCGCCTCGTCCTCGACGATCACCAGCGCATAGCCCTTGTCGTGCCACAGCGTCTCGACCGGCGAATCGATCGTCAGTGCCGCGACGATCTCCGGCATCGCCTTCGGCGCGGGCGCCCAGGCTGGCAGCTCGAGCGTGTATCCGCCATCCGCGCAGGCGACCTCGAGGATCCCGGCCTGCCGCGTCGCGAACCGGACGCGGTCACGGGCAGTATCCGACGACAGCACGAAATGCCCGCTTGCCAGCGTCGCATGACCGCACAACGCGACCTCCGCGCCCGGCGTGAACCAGCGCAGGTCGAAATCGACGCCCTCTTCGGCGGAGGGGACGATGAACGCGGTCTCGCTCAGGTTGTTCTCCTGCGCAATATCCAGCAGCACCGCATCGTCGAGCCACGCGGACAACGGCATCACCGCCGCCGGATTGCCCGCAAAGGCCGTGTCGGCGAACGCATCGATCTGCGCGAACGGTATTCTCATGCTGCTGCCCCTCTGCCCGTTGTCGATCGCCGCAGGTTAAACCCGCTTGCCAAACCAATGCGGCGTCACGTCCGCCTCGACCAGCGGATTGTCGGTATCGACATGCCCTTCGGGATCGAGGTGGATCAGCACCTCGACCTTGGGAAAGGCGGTGCGAAGGTTGCGTTCGACCGCCTCGACGATGTCGTGCGCATGCGCGACGGTCAGGTCGCGCGCGACCTCCATGTGGAACTGCGCGAAATCATGGCTGCCCGACCGGCGAGTGCGGAAGTCATGGATGCCGCGGATGCCGGGTTGGCGCGCGGCGACGTCGAGGAATTGCGCGCGCAGGTCCTCGGGCCATTCCTTGTCCATCAACTGGTCGATCGCGTTCGACGATGCCGAGAAGGCACCCCAGGCGAGCCACAAGGCGATGACGATGCCGAAGATCGGATCCGCCCCGCTCCACCCCAGATACTGGTCGAGCACCAATGCGACGATCACCGACCCGTTGAGCAGCACGTCCGACTGGTAATGGACATTGTCTGCCAGGATCGCGACCGATCCGGTCTGGCGGATGATCCGGCGCTGATAGGCGAGCAGGAACACCGTCGCGACGATCGCGACGACCGACACGCCGATGCCGAAATCGGCGCCCGTGGTCGGCTGCGGATCGTTGAATGCGAGGATCGCGCGCCAGGCGATGCCCGCCGCCGACGCGGTGATCAGCATCACCTGGAACAGCGCGGCGAGCGCCTCTGCCTTGCCGTGGCCGAAACGGTGGTCGTGATCGGCAGGCGTCGCCGCCAGCCGCACGCCGTACAGCGTGACGAGGCTCGCGAGCAGGTCGAGCGCGGTGTCGGCGAGCGAGCCGAGCATCGCGACCGATCCGGTCGTCCACGCCGCAAAGCCCTTCAGCAGCAGCAGGAAACACGCCATCGCGACGCTGGCGAGCGCCGCGCGCGTCGCCAGCGGGATAACCCTGCGGCGTTCGTCCTGGGTCATGGGAACAGCAATCCTTCGGTCCAGCCTTCACCGTCGCGCAAGAACAGTCGCCGCTCATGTAGGCGGTGTTCGCGGTCCTGCCACAGCTCGATGCGATCGGGCGCGATCCGGTACCCGCCCCAGTGCGGCGGGCGCGGCACGTCGCCACCCTCGAACCGCGCCTGCGCCTCGGCAAAACGGCGTTCGAACGTGTCGCGCGTGTCGAGCGGGCGCGATTGCTCCGACGCCCATGCCCCGAGTTGCGAATCACGGCCGCGCGTCGCGAAATAGGCGTCCGATTCCGCATCGCTCACAAGGCTGACGCGCCCCTCGATCCGGACCTGCCGGCGCAGCGACTTCCAGTGGAAGAGCAACGCCGCATGCGCGTTCGCGGTCAGCTCGCCCGCCTTGCGGCTCTCGCGGTTGGTGTAGATGACGAAACCATCGGGGCCATGCCCTTTCAGCAGCACCATCCGCACCGACGGACGTCCCTGCGCATCCGCAGTGGCGAGGGCTACAGCGTTGGAGTCGTTGATTTCTGTTTGCCTGGCCTCGGCGTACCAGGCCTCGAACAGCGTGATCGGGTTATCGGACATGGCAGCGCCATAGCGAAACTTGGCGGGCCGCGAAACAGCGCACGGCACGGCGCTCACGGAACGACTCGCCACGCCGACGATTGAATCGGTTTCGCAACGAAGGAAACCGCACCGTGGCAGCGCGCGCCTATTGGCAGGGACAGATCCGGCTCGCGCTGGTCTCGATCCCGGTCGAGATCTACTCCGCCACCAAATCGGGTGCGGCCGTCTCGTTCAAGCAGATCCACGAACCCTCGGGCCAGCCGATCCATTACGACAAGGTCGTCACCGGCGTCGGCCCGGTCGACGCCGACGAGATCATGAAGGGCTATGAGGTCGAAAAGGGCGAATATGTCCTGCTGAACCAGGACGAGATCGACGCGGTGAAGCTCGAATCGAAGAAGACGCTCGAACTCACCCAGTTCGTCGATGCGAGCGAGATCGACGTGCTCTATTACGAGAAGCCCTATTTCGTCGTCCCTGCGGACGATCTGGCGGAGGAGGCGTTCATCGTCCTGCGTGAGGCGCTGCGCCGTACGAAAAAGGTCGGGCTCGGCCAGCTGGCGATGCGCGGCCGCGAATATGTCGTCAGCCTCAAGCCGTGCGGGCGCGGCTTGGTGCTCGAGACGCTGCGCTACGCGGACGAGGTGCACAAGGCGCAGGGCTATTTCCGCGATATCCCCGACGACAAGCCGTCCGAGGAGCTCCTCGAACTCGCCGAGGCGCTGATCGAGAAGCGCAGCGGCGACTTCCACCCGCAGGACTTCCACGATCGGTATGTCGACGCGCTGAAGGACCTGATCGAACGCAAGCGCAAGGCGAACGGCAAGACGATCATCGACGACAAGGACAGCGGCGAGAGCAAGGGGTCTAACGTGGTCGACCTGATGGCGGCGCTGAAGAAGTCGATGGAGAAATCGGGCGGCACGGCCGCGGCTTCGAAGAAGGCACCCGCCAAGAAAGCTCCGGCCAAGACCGCGCCGAAGACCGCGACCAAGTCTCCGGCCAAGAAACGTGCGTAACGCCCCCTGTTGTGTCCCTGCGAAGGCGGGGACCCAGCCTGGGCTCCCGCCTTCGCGGGAGACCGATGGTGGCTGACACCCCCGACCCCCTCGCGCGGTACAACGCCAAGCGGGACTTCGCGAAGACCGCCGAACCCGCCGGCACGCTGACCCCCGGCAACGGCAACAGCTTCATGGTGCAGAAGCACGACGCCACCCGCCTCCACTGGGACCTGCGCCTGGAGGTCGACGGCGTCCTCAAAAGCTGGGCGGTCACCCGCGGCCCTAGCCTCGACCCGGACGAAAAGCGCCTCGCGGTCCGCACCGAGGACCATCCCTTGAGCTACGCCACGTTCGAAGGCGCGATCCCCGCGGGCGAATATGGCGGCGGCACGGTGATGCTGTGGGACCGCGGCACCTGGGCACCGATCAAGGGCAAGGCGGCCAAGGACCTCGACAAGGGGCATCTCCATTTCGTCCTCGATGGCGAGCGGATGAAGGGCGAATGGCTGCTGATCCGCCTGAAACCCCGCGCGAAGGAAAAGCGCGAGAACTGGCTGCTCCGCAAGATCGACGACGCCGCGGCGGGCGGCACCGACACGCTGGTCGACGAAGCGCTGACAAGCGTGTCCACGGGGCGGACCATGGCGGAGATCGCGGAGGGGAAGAAGCCGGCACGCGCAAGCAAACCCGCCCCCTCCCCGTCATCCCGGCGAAAGCCGGGACCCAGAACCAAGAGCGATGCACATGGGGCCCTGGGTCCTGGCGTTCGCCAGGATGACGGGAAACTGCCGCCGTTTCAGGACGTTCAGCTCTGCACGCTCGTCGACTCCGTCCCCACCGGCACCGCCTGGCTGCACGAGGTCAAATATGACGGCTACCGCGCGCTCGTCGCGGTCGCGAACGGCGAGGCCAAGGTCTTCACCCGCACCGGCCTCGACTGGACCGAAAAGTTCGCCGGAATCGCTGCCGCCGCCGCGAAGCTCCCCGTAAAATCCGCGCTGATCGACGGCGAGATCGTCGCCTTCAAGGACGGCCACCCCGATTTCTCGACGCTGAAGGACGCGATCTCGAACGGCGGAGACATGACGCTGTTCGCGTTCGACCTGCTCGAAGTCGACGGCGAGGACCTGACCGGCCTGTCCAATCTCGACCGCAAGGCCCGCCTCGAACCGCTGATCCCGGCCGATGACGACCGCCTGCGCTATTCGGACCACGTCATCGGCGCGGGCGAGCAATTGTTCGAGACGATGTGCCGCGAGGGCCTCGAAGGCATCGTCTCGAAACGCGCCGACGCGCCCTATCAGGGCAACCGGACCAAGGCGTGGCTCAAGATCAAATGCACGCACCGCCAGGAATTCGTCATCGTCGGCTGGCTCCCGTCCGACAAGAAGCGCGGCTTCAAGTCGCTGCTGCTCGGCGTCCGCGACGGCAAGACCTATCGCTATGCGGGCAAGGTCGGCACCGGCTTCGACCAGGCGCTGATGGACGAGCTGCGCGGCAAGCTCGATGCGCTCGACCGCAAGACGCCGACCGTCGAGGCCCCGAAAGCCGCGGTCCGCGGCGCGCACTGGGTGACGCCGAAGCTCGTCGCGGAGATCGCCTTTGCTGAAACCACCCCCGACGGCGTGCTGCGCCATTCAAGCTTCATCGGCCTGCGCGAGGACAAGGCGGCCAAGGACGTCGTCGCCGAGACCCCCGCCCCGCTACCCCGATGCCGCTCCCGCGACCACAATAAAGATCACCAACCGCGACCGCGTGATCTTCGACGACTCCGACGTAACCAAGGGTGATCTCGCCGATTATTATACCGCGCTGTCGGGCCTCATCCTCCCCTTCGCGGGCAACCGCCCGATCAGCCTCGTCCGCTGTCCGCAAGGCCGGTCGCGCGCCTGCTTCTTCCAGAAACATGACGCCGGCAGCTTCGGCGACGCGGTCCATCAGGTACCGATCCGCGAGAACGACGGGTCGACCGAGGACTATCTCTATGTCGACGACGCCGACGGGCTCGTCGCCTGCGTCCAGATGGGGACGATCGAGTTCCACGGCTGGGGATCCTCCAACGAGACGCTCGAAAAGCCCGACCGGCTCGTCTTCGATCTCGACCCCGACGAGGGCCTCGACTTCGACGATACGAAGAAGGCCGCGGAGTTTCTGAAGACGCAGCTCGCCGAACTGGGGCTCGTCAGCTTCGCAATGCTGTCAGGCGGCAAGGGCGTCCATGTCGTCGTCCCGCTCACCCCCAAAGCGGAATGGCCCGCGGTCAAGGATTTCGCCGACCGTTTCGCGCGGGCGCTGGCAAGTGCCGAGCCCGACCGGTTCGTGGCATCGATGGCCAAGGCCAAGCGCAAGGGCCGCATCTTCATCGACTGGCTCCGCAACCAGCGCGGCAGCACCGCGGTGATGCCCTATTCCGCCCGCGCCCGCGCCGGCGCACCTGTCGCCGCCCCCGTATCATGGAGCGAATTGCGCGACATCGACACCGCCGTCCGCTGGGGCGTGCGCGACGCCGAAGACCTGATCGCACGCGCCGGGGCACGCGGGTTGAAGGGCTGGGGTGTGGCGGACCAGGTGTTGCCGGATTTCTGAACACGCGGCAGCCTCCCCTAACCCCCGCACTCCACCCCGCCGAAGGCCGGGCCCAATTGGGGGACGCCCGTGATAAGGGGTAGCAAGGCCGTTACCCCCTCCACCATGGCCCCGGCCTCCGCCGGGGTGGAAGGCGTAGGCGAAACACGCCCCGCAGACACGCTTTTAGGTTGCACCGCGGCGGCGAAAGGTGAAACACCCCCCGCCACGCATCAAGGGCAGCAAGGCATGGAGATGGCGACGCAATCCACGCCCCCGACCGATACGGCGCAATCAAGCGCCTATGACGCGACACGCCATGCCGAGCGCTGGATCGCCGACTATTGCGTGCGCAGCACCGCTGCCGACATGCTCTGCCCCGCCGCCGACGGCAGCATCGACCCCGCCTGGACCGCGACCTTCGCCGAGCTCGCGATGGTCGCTCGGACGATCTCGGCCATGTCCGCGAACGCGTCCAGCGTCACGCGGTCGACATCGGCACCGGCTTCCGCATCGCCGACGAACCCGACGAGCGTCCCTGGCCCGTCTCCCCCCGTCCCGCTGCTGATCGAGGCGGACGCATGGGCGCGGATCGCGGCGGGCGTCGTCCAGCGTGCGACGTTGATGGAAACGGTGATCGCCGATCTGTACGGCGAGGGAAAGCTGGTCGCGGACGGCCATATCCCCGCCGCGCTCGTCACCGGCAGCCCGTTCTTCCTGCGGCCGATGGTGGGGCTCGATCCGCCGGGCGGCCGCCATCTCGATTTCATCGCGATCGATCTCGGCCGCGGACCGAGCGGCGAATGGCGCGTGCTCGCCGACCACCTGCGCGCGCCCGCGGGTGCGGGCTATGCGCTCGAGAACCGGCTCGCGGTCGGCCGCACGCTCGGCGGGTTGCAGGCGCGGTTGAACGTCCAGCGCCACGCGCCCTTTTTCGCCGCGTTCCGCGCCGGGCTGGCGGCGATGTGCAAGCGCACCGATCCCCGCATCGGGCTGCTCACCCCCGGCCGGTTCAACCCGAGCTATCCCGAACAGGCGCATCTCGCGCGCTATCTGGGGCTGCTGCTCGTCGAGGGCGCAGATCTCGCCGCGCTCGAGGACAAGCTCTATGTCCGCACGATCGGCGGGCTGAAGCGGATCGACGCGTTGTGGCGGCGGCTCGATCCGCGGCTGCTCGATCCGCTGGCGTTCGACACGCATTCGCAGATCGGCGTGCCCGGCCTGATCGACGCCTATGCCGCGGGCAATGTCGTGCTGTCGAACGCGCCCGGCTCCGCGGTGCTTGAGGCCCCCGCCTTCTCCGCCTTTCTGCCGCAACTCGCACGCACGATGCTCGGCGAAGACCTGCTGCTGCCCAACATCGCGACCTGGTGGTGCGGGCAGGACGCGGCGCGCACCGCGGTCGAGGCCGATCTCGACCGGCTGCTGATCGCCCCCGCCTATCACACCCGCCCGCTCGGCTTGCCCAACGGCGCGACCGCGGGTGCCGACATCACCGGCGCCGACCGTGCCGCGCTGCTCGCCGACATGGCCCGCCGCCCGCAGGATTATGTCGGGCAGGAGATCGTTCGCCTGTCGACCATGCCCGTCGTCGTTGGCGACACGCTCGAGCCGCGCCCGTTCACGCTGCGCGTCTTTGCAGCACGCGGCGGCGACGGCGAATGGACCGTGCTGCCTGGCGGGTTCGCGCGGATCGGCGAGCATCCCGACGCGCGCGCCGCGGTGATGGGCGAGGGCATCTGGTCCGCCGATGTCTGCGTCTATGGGCCGGAGCCGGTCGCACCCGTCTCGCTGCTTACCGCGCCCGATTCGCTCCACGTCCGCCGCAATCCCGGCACGCTGCCCAGCCGCGTCGCGGACAATTTCTACTGGCTCGGCCGCTATCTCGAGCGCGGCGAGGCCTTGCTCGCGGCGATCCGCGTGATGCTCGGCAATTCGATCGACGCGGACGGCGGCGCCGTGCTGTCGTCGCAGACCGTCGGCAAGCTCGTCGGGCTGATCGTCGGCAGCGGTGCCGCACCGCATCCCCCCGCGCTGCGCCGTGCCGACCTGACCGCGTTCGCGCGCACCGCGATGGAGGACGAGGGCTGGCAGTCGGTCGCGACGATCAACCGCCATGCGCGTGCGATCGGCGAGGGATCGCGCGACCGGCTGTCCTCGGACATGGTCCGGCTGCTCGAGGCGCCCTTCCCCACGCATCGCGGGATGCTCGAACGCGCCGGTTCGCTCCAGCGCCGCTATGCCGCGATCGCCGGGCTGTCCGCCGAGCATATGGGACGCACCGCGGCGTGGCGGTTCCACGATCTCGGCCGCCGGATCGAGCGCGCGATGGCGATGGCACGCGCGATCCGGCTGTTCGGCATGCCCGGCGCCTCGCCCGACGACCTGTCGGTGCTGCTCGACCTCGCCGACAGCCAGATCACCTATCGCCAGCGCTATCCCACGGGAATCGCGCGCGTGCCGGTCATGGATCTCGTCGCGCTCGACCCCGGCAACCCGCGCAGCCTCGCCTTCTCCGCCGACCGCATCGCCGCGCGGCTCGCCGAGCTGCCGGTGCTCAGCGACGACGAGATGGCCGAACCGCAACAGGCCCAGGCGACCGCACTCATGGCGATCGTGATGACCGCGACCGCCGCCGAGCTGGACGCGGATACGCTGGGCGATGTCGAACGTCGGCTGGCGGGTGTGTCGGACGCGCTGGCGAGACGCTATTTCCTGCAGGGCGCAGAACCGCTCCGCACCAGCGAACTGACGCTCGCATGATCTACGACATCCGCCACGTCACCACCTTCGATTATGGCGCGAGCGTCAAGTTCGCGCGCTGCAATCTCCGGCTGAAGCCGATCGACTGGCCGGGCCAGCGGCTCGACGCCTACACGCTCTCGGTCCACCCCGCGGGCCGGATCAGCCCCGCGCGGGCCGAGGCCGGGCTCGCCAACGTCACGCGGCTCGTGGTCGACAGCCCTGTCCGCCACCTGACGATCGAGAGCCGGTCGCGGATCACGGTCGACCGGCTCGTCCCCGTCCCCGCCGCCGGCGACCCGACGCTCGCCGAGATCGCGGCGCTGGCACGCGCCAGCACCGACCTCTCCGCGGCGAGCCCCGCCACCTATCTCTATCCCTCGCCGCTGATCCCGCTCGACCATGCGATCGCCGATTATTGCGCGGCCGATCTCGACCCCCGCGCGTGGCGCGCTGGAGGCGGGGATCGCACTCGCCCGCCGGATTCAGCGCGAATTCGTATTCGATGCGGATGCGACGCTTGTTGACACCCCGCCGCATGAGGCGTTCCTCCACCGCAAGGGCGTGTGCCAGGATTTCGCGCAGATCATGATCACTGGCCTGCGCGCCGCCGGCCTGCCTGCCGCCTATGCGTCGGGCTATATCCGCACCATCCCGCCCGCAGGCCAGCCGCGGCTGGTCGGCGCGGATGCGACGCACGCCTGGGTCCTATTGTGGTGCGGGCCGGTACACGGCTGGGTCGGGATGGATCCGACCAACGGCATCTGGATGGCGAGCGACCATATCGTCATGGCGGTCGGCCGCGATTATGCCGAGATCGCGCCGGTCGACGGCGTGGTGCTGGGCTCGGGCGCACAGAGCATGGACGTCAGCGTCGACGTCGCTCCGCTCGACGAGGCACCGGTCCGGGTCGCCGGGTAACCTGCTCCACGGTCGTCATCCCCGCGGAGGCGGGGACCCATATACTCGTACGGTTGCGATAGTCTCGCAGGATTGCCGGTATGGGTTCCCGCCTTCGCGGGAATGACGAGACACGCGTCAGTCCTTCCCCTCGTGCGGGTTCGGATAGGATCCGCCGCCACTCTCGCCGCCCTTGTCCTTGGCCGGCGCATCGTTCACCCCGTCCTTCTGCTTGGCACCGTCATCGCCCTCGGGCACGCCCTGCATCGGTTGCTTGTCAGCCATCATCGTCTCCTCTCGCCCGCCAAACGCACGGTACGGGAATTGCGTTGCGCCCGCGGCGGCCCCACATAGACGCGCAAGACAGAGTGGGGACCTAAGTGGCCGATCCGTACAAGACCCTGGGCGTTGCCCGCGACGCGAACGAAGCCGACATCAAGAAGGCGTATCGCAAGCTCGCCAAGGAGCTTCATCCCGATCGCAACAAGGACAATCCGAAGGCATCGGAGAAGTTCAGCCAGGTCACCAACGCGTACGACCTGCTGAACGACAAGGACAAGCGCGCGCGCTTCGATCGCGGCGAGATCGATGGCGACGGAAACCCCGCCGCGCCGTTCGGCTTCGGTGGCGGCGGTGGTGGGCGGCCTCAGCCCGGCGGTGGCTTTCGCAGCGAAGGTTATGAGAGCGGCGGCCCCGACATGAGCGACATCTTCGAGGGGCTGTTCGGCGGCGCCCAGCGCGGCGGTGGCGGCGGATTCGCGAGCGGCTTCGGCCGGCGCCCGCAGCCCAAGGGCGAAAACGTCGCCTATCGCCTGCAGGTCCCGTTCGTCGACGCGGCGACGCTCGAGCCCCAGCGTGTCACGCTCTCCGATGGCAAGACGCTCGATCTGAAACTGCCCGCAGGCGTCGAGAGTGGCACGCAGATGAAGCTCGCGGGCAAGGGCGAGCAGGGCCCGGGCGGCGCCGGCGATGCGATCCTGACGATCGACGTCCAGCCGCACCGCTTCTTCACGCGCGACGGCGATGACGTCCGCATCGACCTGCCGATCAGCCTCGCCGAGGCGGTGCTCGGCGGCTCGATCAAGGCGCCGACGGTCGAAAAGCCGGTCATGCTGACGATCCCGAAGGGCACGACCTCGGGCAAGACGCTGCGCCTCAAGGGCAAGGGCTTCCACAAGAAGACCGGTGGCCGCGGCGATCAGCTCGTCACGCTGATGATCGACATTCCGGCCGACAACAAGGCGCTTGCCGACTTCGTCGAGGGCTGGGCGAAGAGCAATACCGGGAACCCGCGGGGGGCCATGGGCGTCTGAACGCCTTGTGAACGACAGCAATCTTACGCCCGAGGCGCGCGCCCATGATCATGGCGGCACGCGCCGGCGCCTCAATCGCGGCATGGCGAAGGTCAAGCCGGGCAGCCATGCGTTCGAGGTCGTCAAGCGTGCCGCGGTCGGCGTGTTCAACGACGGCTTCATCCACGCGGGCAACCTCGCCTATCTCGCGCTGATGACGGTCTTTCCGTTCTTCATCGTGGCGGCTGCTATCCTGTCGCTGTTCGGGCAGAGCACCGAGACGATCCGTGCGGTCGAATCCTTCCTCCATGTTCTACCCCCCAACGTCGCCGACCTGTTGCGCAAACCGATCGCCGACGTGCTCGCCGCGCGCACCGGCTCGCTGCTGTGGCTCGGCGCGGTCGTCGGGCTGTGGACCGTCGGCAGCTTCGTCGAGACGATCCGCGACATCTTCCACCGCGCCTACGGGATCAAGGCGACCGCACCCTTCTGGAAATCGCGGCTCGGATCGTCCGCGGTGATCGTCGGCTCGGTGATCATGGCGCTGCTCTCCTTCCTGGTACAGGGCATCCTGACCGCGGCCGAACAGTTCATCTACCGCCTCGTCCCCTTCGCGCAGGACGCCGCGGGCTGGGTCGGCCTGTCGCGTCTAATCCCCGCGCTGCTGATGTTCGGCGCGCTGTACTTGCTGTTCTACTCGGTGACGCCGTCGCGCTATCGCTATTCGAAATGCCGCAAATGGCCCGGAGCGCTCTTCACCGCCGTCTGGTGGATCAGCGCGACCGCGTTGCTGCCGATCGTCCTGTCGAGCCTGGGTGGCTATGACCTGACCTATGGCAGCTTGGCGGGCGTCGTCATCATGCTGCTGTTCTTCTACGTCATCGGTCTGGGGCTGGTATTCGGGGCACATTTGAACGCGGCACTGGCGGAACCCCTCGAAACAGCGCTAGAGCAACCGGCTGACGAGGTAGAGGCGAAGGCGAGAACGGCGTGAACGGTTTGATGGCGGGCAAGCGTGGGTTGATCATGGGGCTGGCGAACGACAAGTCGCTGGCCTGGGGGATCGCCAAGAAGCTGTCCGAGGCCGGCGCGGAGCTCGCGTTCAGCTATCAGGGCGAGACGATGGAGAAGCGCGTCCGCCCGCTCGCCGAGCAACTGGGCGTCGCGCGGCTGTTCGACTGCGACGTCTCCGACATGGGTGCGCTCGACGCGACCTTTGCCAAGCTGGCAGAGGAATGGCCGACGATCGACTTCGTCGTCCATGCGATCGGCTTTTCGGACAAGAACGAGCTGCGCGGACGGTTCGTCGATACCAGCCTCGACAATTTCCTGATGACGATGAACATCAGCGTCTATTCGTTCGTCGCGGTCGCCCAGCGCGCGGCGAAGATGATGAACCCGGGCGGATCGATGCTGACGCTCAGCTATTACGGCGCCGAGAAGGTCATCCCGCATTACAACGTGATGGGCGTCGCCAAGGCCGCGCTCGAGACGAGCGTGCAGTATCTCGCGGTTGATCTTGGCCGCGACAATATCCGCGTCAACGCGATCTCGGCCGGCCCGATCAAGACGCTGGCCGCGAGTGGGATCGGCGACTTCCGCCTGATCCTGAAGTGGAACGAGCTGAACTCGCCGCTCAAGCGCAACGTGACGATCGACGATGTCGGCGGCGCCGGGCTGTACCTGCTCAGCGACCTCGCATCGGGCGTCACGGGCGAAACCCACCATGTCGACGCCGGCTACAACGTGATCGGCATGAAAGCCGAAGACGCCCCCGACATCGCGCTGGTGTAGGCGGAAGAGGCACAGACTACCCCCTCTCCCTTCAGGAGAGAGGGAGGGACCCGTGCGAAGCATGGGAGGGTGAGGGGATGAAACGGCCACCCGGCGTCGCAGCGCGAGACCGTCAACGTGATGCACGCAAAGCGCCCACCGAGCCCGAACATCGCCTCTGGCAAATCCTCCGCAACCGCCAGCTGGCCGGCCTCAAATTCCGCCGCCAAGTTTGGATTGGTCCCTATATCGTCGACTTTCTTTGCGCCAAAATTGCGCTCGTCATCGAAATCGACGGTGACACGCACGCGTCCGCCGATGCGCAGGCCTATGACAAACGGCGAACCGCGTTATTAGAAGCCGAAGGCTACCGGATATGCCGGTTCGGGAATGATGACGTGATGACGAATATCGATGGTGTTGCTGCGGCGATCGTCGCCCGCGCCAACGCCCCCTCACCCTCCCACCGCGTTGCGGCGGGGCCCCTCCCTCTCCCCCGAGGGGAGAGGGTTTTGAGCGTCAACACGTTCGGGCGGATGTTCCGCTTCACCACCTGGGGCGAGTCCCACGGACCCGCGCTCGGCGCGGTGGTCGACGGCTGCCCCCCCGGCATCCCCCTCACCGAAGCCGATATCCAGCCCTGGCTCGACAAGCGCCGTCCCGGCACCTCGCGCTTCACCACGCAGCGGCGCGAGCCCGACGCGGTGCGGATCCTCTCGGGCGTGTTCGACGGCCGCACCACCGGCACGCCGATCAGCCTGATGATCGAGAATGTCGACCAGCGCTCGAAGGACTATTCGGACGTCGCCAAGGCCTATCGTCCCGGCCATGCGACTATGCCTATGACGCCAAATACGGCTTTCGCGACTATCGCGGCGGCGGCCGGTCGTCGGCGCGCGAGACCGCGGCGCGCGTCGCG
>NZ_JRVI01000075.1:0-29592 GCF_000783375.1 Sphingomonas sp. Ant20 | reverse complement strand
CCGCCGAACCGGTCACCGCCGCCGCCGAAGCTGCTGCCGCCACCGAAATCGTCGCTGCCGCCGCCGAAGCTGTCGCGCTTGTCGCGGCCACGCCCGCCACGGTTCCCGCGGCCACCTTTATCGAAACCCATAAGCCCTGATCGTCTTCCCGGTTCGCCCGCAAAATCTCTCCAAAAGCCGGCGTGTCCGGACGACGAACGCGGGCCCTCGGGCGCGAAACCTTTTGCGCCTTGGGGAAGGGCATAGCGCAAAAATCAAGCTATCGCGAACAGAATCTTGTCCGCTTGCTCCATTGGCGATGATCGCGGCAAAAGCATGGCGCACCCGCGTCATCGCGGAGGACCATTGAGCAAGGCGCCCCCGACCGCTAGGGCCACCGCATGACAGTGTATCTTCATGAAGGCGACATCCCGTCCGGGATCTTCGCACCGGGCGCCTCGATTGCCGTCGACACCGAGACCATGGGCCTCATCACGCCGCGCGACCGGCTCTGCGTCGTGCAGCTGTCGGATGGCGGCGCAGATGAACATCTCGTCCGGTTCGCGGCCGACAGCGACTATGCGGCGCCCAACCTCAAGGCGCTGCTCGCGGATCCGGAGCGGCTGAAACTCTACCATTTCGGACGATTCGATATCGCCGCGGTCCAGCATTATCTCGGCGTCGTCGCGGCGCCGGCCTATTGCACCAAGATCGCGTCGCGACTGGTCCGGACCTATACCGACCGGCACGGCCTCAAGGAGCTGGTCCGCGAACTGCTGGGCCAGGACGTGTCGAAGCAGCAGCAATCCTCCGACTGGGGGAGCCCGAATCTCAGCGAGGCGCAGAAAGACTATGCCGCGTCCGACGTCCGTTTCCTGCACCGGATGAAGGAAGAGCTCGACAAGCGGCTGATTCGCGAAGGCCGCATGGAGCTCGCGCAGAAATGCTTCGACTTCCTGCCGACCCGTGCCGCGCTCGATCTCGCCGGATGGCCCGAGATCGACATCTTCGCGCACGCCTGACATGACCATGGCGCCCCCGTCCGACGCATCGGCGAAGACGATCCGGCAGGCCCGCTCGCCGCGTCAGGTCTGGGCGGCGCCGGGCAGCCGCCACGACCGCGTCGTCGGACTGGCGCGACTCGGCCTGCCGACCGCGATCGGCGTGCTGACCGCATTCCTTGTGATGGCGCCGCTGACCGCGGGCGGCGACGTGTCGTTCGTGCTCGACAAGAACAAGGTCGAGGTCGCGCAGGAGCGCATGAAGCTGCAGGCCGCGCAATATCGCGGGCAGGATTCGAAGGGCCAGGCGTTCACGCTCGACGCCCGCTCGGCGATCCAGAAGAGTTCGGCGGAGCCGATCGTGCAGCTCAACACGCTGAGCGCGCAGCTCCAGCTCGCCGACGGCCCCGCCAACATCAGGGCGAATTCCGGGCGCTACGACATGGACACCGAGAAGGTGCAGCTGAACGGCCCGCTCAACGTCACCGCTCCCAACGGCTATGACCTGAAAACCACCAATGCGACGCTCGACATACGCGCGCGGACGATGGACAGCGGCAGTGCGGTGACGGGAACCGTGCCGCAGGGCGTGTTCAGTGCAAACAAGCTGCATGCCGATCTGGAAGCCCGCACCGTCAGGCTCGACGGCAATGCGCGCTTGCGGATCGTGCCGCGAGGGCCGAAATAGCCGCCATGCGCCTCATACCAAGCTCCGTCCTCCTGATGCTCTCCGCGCTCGCGGCGACCGGCGTCTCCGCGCAACGTGCGCACAACTCGAACGCGCCGATCGATTTCGGTGCGGACCATATCGAGCTGCAGGACAAGGCGAACCGTGCGGTGCTGAACGGAAGCGTGTCGGTCAAGCAGGCGGACATGACGCTGAATTCGGCGCGGATGACGGTGGCCTATACCGGCGAAGTGGTCGGCGGGAACCCGCAGGTGTCGCGCCTCGACGCGTCGGGCGGCGTGACGGTGCGCCGGCCGGACCAGACCGCGAAGAGCCAATATGCGATCTACGACCTCAACCGGCGGGTGATCACGATGCTCGGCGCGGTGACGCTGACCCAGGGTGGCAACACCGTGAATGGCGGGCGGCTGACGATGAACCTCGACACCGGTCGCGCGGTGATCGACGGATCGTCGGTCCGCGGCAGCGGCGGCGCGACGGCCAGCGGCGGCACCGTGACCCAGACGGGCGGGCGCGTGACGGGCACCTTCTCGGTTCCCAAGCGCAACTGATCCGATGCGCGCACCGCCGGTCATCCGCGAAACCCGCCAGCCGAGCGCCAGCCGCTTTTACCCGCCCGCCCTCAGCAAGGCCAAAGCCTGATGGATGCCCCCACGCTGCCCCCGATCGAAACCCCCCGGCCCGCACGGCGACGCGATCGTCGAAGCGCCCACGACCAACGGCCTTCAGGTCGTGTCGATCGCCAAATCCTATGACAAGCGCACCGTCCTGACCGATGTGTCGGTGTCGGTCGGGCGTGGCGAGGTGGTCGGGCTGCTCGGGCCGAACGGCGCCGGCAAGACGACGTGCTTCTACTCCGTGATGGGGCTGGTGAAGCCCGATTCGGGCCGGATCATGCTCGACGGCGACGATATCACGCGCCTGCCCATGTATCGGCGCGCGATCCTGGGTCTTGGCTATCTGCCGCAGGAAACCTCGATCTTCCGCGGGCTGACGATCGAGAAGAACATCCTGACGGTGCTCGAGCTGTCCGAGCCCGACAAGGCGGTGCGCGAGCGCAAGCTCGACACGCTGCTCGAGGAGTTCGGCCTGACCCGGCTGCGCGCCGCGCCCGCGATGGCGCTGTCGGGCGGCGAGCGGCGCCGGGCGGAGATCGCCCGCGCGCTGGCCGCCGAGCCGTCGATCATGCTGCTCGACGAGCCGTTTGCGGGCATCGATCCGATCTCGATCGCCGACATTCGCGACCTCGTGAAGGATCTCAAGCGCCGCGATATCGGCGTGCTGATCACCGACCACAATGTCCGCGAGACGCTCGACATCGTCGACCGCGCCTACATCATCTACGATGGCCGCGTGCTGTTCTCGGGCAGCCCGGCCGAACTGGTTGCCGACGCGAACGTCCGCCGCCTCTATCTGGGCGAGGGCTTCTCGCTCTAGTGTCATGAGCCTCGCGCCTCGCCTGGACCTTCGCCAATCGCAGTCGCTGGTGATGACCCCGCAGCTGCAGCAGGCGATCAAGCTGCTGGCATTGTCGAACCTGGAGATCGAGGGGTTCATCGCCGAGGAGATCGAGCGCAATCCGCTGCTTGAGGCGGGCGCCGCGGACGATGGCGACAGACCCGACCGCGACGCCGGACCGGAACCTGACGACGCCGCCCCCCGCGACGAACGCGTCGCCGCCGACGAGCTGGTGAGCGGCAGTGTCGGCAGCGACGAGCCCGCGCTCGACATCGACTATGCGACCGAAAGCCATCACCAGGACAGCGTCGCCGACGGTGGCAGCGGCACCGACGGCGCGCTGTCGATGAGCGGGGCCGGCGCGGGCGGTGGCAGCGATGGCGACGGGAACGGTCTCGATCTGGACGGCTTTGCCGATACCGGACTCAGCCTTGCGGATCATCTGCTGGCACAGGCGGGCCCCGCGATCGCCGCGGACGATGCGTTCGTCGCGGCGCATCTGATCGACCAGATCGACGAGGCGGGATATCTCACCGTGCCGCTGCTCGAGATCGCCAACCGGCTGGGCGTCGCGCTTGCCCGGGTCGAGCATGTCCTGGCGGTGATCCAGACCTTCGACCCCACCGGGGTGGGCGCGCGCGACCTGGCCGAATGCCTGACGATCCAGGCGCGGGAGGCGGATCGCTATGACCCCTGCATGGCGCGGCTCATCGACAATCTCGACCTGCTGGCGCGGGGCGAGATCGGGCGTCTGAAGCGCCTGTGCCAGGTCGATGACGAGGACATGGCGGACATGATCCGCGAGCTGCGCGGCTATGATCCGAAGCCCGGATGCCGGTTCGGCGGCGAGCCGAGCCGCGCGGTCGTGCCCGACCTGTTCGTCGCGCGGACCAAGACGGGCTGGAGCATCGAGATCAACACCGCGACGCTGCCCCGCATCCTCGTCAACCGCAGCTATTACACCGAACTGGCGCGCGGCGAGCAGGACAAGGCGTCGAAGGCGTGGCTCAGCGAGTGTCTCGCCAGCGCGAACTGGCTGGTCAAGGCGCTCGACCAGCGGCAGCGCACGATCATCAAGGTCGCAACCGAGATCGTGAAGCAGCAGGAGGCGTTCTTCCTCCACGGCGTCGCACATCTCAGGCCGATGACGCTGCGGATGGTTGCCGACGCGATCGAGATGCACGAATCGACCGTCAGCCGCGTGACCAGCAACAAATATGTCTCGTGCGGGCGCGGCCTGTACGAGCTGAAATATTTCTTCACCTCGGCGATCCAGTCGGCGGACGGCGGCGATGCGGTGTCGGCGCAGGCGGTCAAGAGCGCGATCAAGGCGCTGATCGCGAACGAGGGTGCCAAGATCCTGTCCGACGATACTTTGGTGGAATTGCTCGACGGCAAGGGCTTCGACATTGCCCGGCGCACCGTTGCCAAATATCGCGAGGCGCTCGGCATCGGCAGTTCGGTACAACGCCGCCGGGCGCGGGCGCTCGAGGGTACGGGCTGACGCTTGCCTTCGCACCGGATCGGCGTAGCGTCCGGCTTGCATCACGGGGGGGCCCAGACCGATGAACGACCTTTCCGCCAGCCGTGATGGCGACGCCGAGCGCGTGGCGACGTCGCCACCGATGACCGCGGCCGAGCCCGATGGCGCGCCACGTATCGCGGTGCTCGATATCCTGCGCGGGATCGCGATCCTCGGCATCCTGTTCATGAACATCAACGACATGGGCGGGTCGCTCTACGCGTCATTCGACGATATCCGGCATTTCGGCTGGACCACACAGGACCAGATCGCCTGGTGGCTGCGCGAGGTGATCGCCAACGGCACCGCCCGCTGCATGCTCGAGATGCTGTTCGGCGCCGGGATGGTGATCCTGACCGACCGCGCCGCGCAACTGGCGGGGACGCGCGTGGTGATGAAGCGCTATTATGCGCGTAACCTGCTGCTGTTTGCGTTCGGCGTGGTGCACATCCTCGTCCTGCTGTGGCCGGGCGACATCCTCCACACCTATGGCCTCGCGGCACTGATCGCCTTCCTGTTTCGCGGACTACGCCCCCGCCTGCTTCTGACCATCGGCCTGTCGGCGGCGGCGCTGCAGTTCGCCGGCGGCACCTACGGCTATGTCTCCACCACGCAGACCCAGGCGCAGGTCGCCGCGATCGAAAGCGCGCAGCGCGCCGGGCGACCGGTCACCGCCGCGGACCGCACGCTGCTGACCAAGGTCGCCGAGGGGGCTGCAAGACGCGCCAAGACCAAGGCCGAGGATGCTGCGCGGATCGCCGCCGAGGACAAGGCGCGTACGGGCAGCTTCATGACCTGGGCGGCGTATCAGTGGAGTGTCATCGCCTATCTGCAGAGCCGTGGGCTCGAGCTGGTGTTCGTGTGGGAAGCGGCCGGCGTGATGCTGATCGGCGCGGCGCTGTACAGGCTCGGCATCCTGCAGGGCGGACGATCGCGCGTCTTCTACGTACGGATGACGCTGGTCGCCTACGGGATCGCGATCCCGCTGCGGATGATCGGCGCGGCGGAGCAGATGCGCTTCGACACTGCGCCGAAGACGCTCTGGGCTACCGCGGAGGTCAGCCGGCTGGCGATGACGCTCGGCCATGTCGGCGCTGTCCATCTGCTGGTCGGGACGATCCTCGGCGCGCGGCTGTTGCGCCCCTTCGCCGCCGCGGGCCGGACCGCGCTGTCGCTCTACGTGCTGCAGACGATCATCGGCCTGTGGATCCTGTTCCCGCCCTTCGCGCTCGGGCTGTACGGCGAGTTCGGCTGGGCGGCGCTGATGGGGATCGCGCTGGCGATCAATATCGGCCTGTTGTGGCTCGCCAATGCCTATCTGCGTGCGTTCAGCATCGCACCGGTCGAATGGGCGTGGCGGTCGCTGCTCGAGCGGCGCCGGTTGCCGTGGCGCAAAACACGTATCACCCCCGCCGCACGGACGGTATCCGCCTAGTCGTCCTCGTCCTCGAACCCGACCAGCGCCAGCGCGCGCGCCTTGATCTGGCGGGTCATGCACCAGTGAACGAGCGCATCCTCACGGCCATGCGTAACCCATACCTCGCGCGGTGCGATCTCGGCGAGCGTGTCGATGAGCTCGTCCCAGTCGGCATGGTCGCTCAGGATCAGCGGCAATTCGACATTCTTCTGCCGCGCGCGCCCGCGGACGCGCATCCAGCCGCTCGCCATAGCGGTGATCGGATCGGGCAGCCGCCGCGACCAGCGATCGTTGAGCGCGCCGGGCGGGCACATCACGACATGCCCCGCCATGTCGGCCTTCTTGGCGTCCGCAACCGGCAGCAAGGTACCCAGCCGGACGCCGTGATCGGCGTAGAGGTCGCACAGACGCTGGAGCGCACCATGGATGTAGATCGGCGCCTCATGCCCCCGCGCGCGAAGTTCGGCGATCACGCGCTGCGCCTTGCCGAGCGCATAGGCCCCGACCAGCACGCAGCGGTCGGGATTGGCGTGCAATGCGGCGATCAGCTTGTCGATCTCGTCGCCGGTATCGGGGTGGCGGAAGACCGGCAGGCCAAAGGTCGCCTCGGTGACGAAGACGTCGCATTTGACGGGCTCGAACGGCGTGCAGGTCGGATCGCTCCGCCGCTTGTAATCGCCCGAGACGACCACCCGTTCGCCGCGATAGTCGAGCACGATCTGCGCCGAACCCAGGACATGGCCGGCGGGGACGAAACCGATATCGACCTCGCCCATGCGGATCGTCTCGCCATAGGCGACCGGGTGACCCGATTGCGGACCATAGCGCGCGTCCATGATCGCCAGCGTCTCGGGCGTCGCCCAGACCGCGGCATGGCCGCCGCGCGCATGATCCGCATGGCCGTGCGTGACGAGCGCCCTCTCGCTCGGGATCGACGGATCGATCCATGCGTCGATCGGCTTGACGAGGATGCCGTGCGGATGCGGTTCGAGCCAGTCGCCGAGTTTTGCCATCATGCTACTACGCCCGAGCCATGGCTGCGGTGCCACGCGCGACAGCGGAGCGACACCGGCGCGGCCGCCTAGCGCCGCCGGCCGACCTTGACTGACTTCAGGATCGCATCCATCCGCGCCGCGGCAACCGCCTGGGTCGGTGCATTGCGCGGCGGCGGCGATCCCGCCTTGGCCGCATAGGTGATCCGGTCGACCGCGTAGCAGGTGCCGCCGATGACGCTGCGCAGCGTGAGTGCTCGGACCTGCTGGCTCATCCCGGCGTCGCCCGTCTCATAGGTCGCCCAGCGCTGGCCGCCGAGCGTGCGATCGGCGAGGCGGCGGCTGTTCGCCGATGTCAGCCCGTCGGTGGTGCAGCGCGCGATCACCGCCGTGCTCCGGCTGAAGCCGACCTGGATCATCTCGGTCACCTGCCCCTGCCCGTCGGTCGGCTTTGCGACCTGCCAGAACCGGACGATGCCGACGCCCCGCCCGGGCAGCGTGCCGTCCCACATCGTCCGCCAGCCGCTGGTCATCAACGCGCGGCCGGCAAAGTTGCGCGTCGGGGTCAGGCTCGACGGATAGGCGAGGCGAACCGTGCCGCCTGCGCCGACGAACTTCTGCGTCGCCGCCGTCGCATTGGCAAAGGGCAACAGCGCGATCAGGGACAGCGGCGCGAGATGGCGAAGAATCGACAAGGTTGGTCTTTCACAGGCTAAACAGATCGATGGTCCGACAAATCGCCGACCGGGCGGGCGCCGTCCATGGCGTTGCGGCATAGTGCACCCATATGACGACCATGCGTGAACAGGCCGTGAGCGACCTTCCCCCCCAACTCGATGACTGGTTCGCGACACGGGGCTGGCGGCCGCGCCGGCATCAGACCGACATGCTGGCGCAGGGACGCGCCGGGCACCACGCGCTGCTGGTCGCGGCGACGGGGGCAGGCAAGACGCTCGCCGGGTTCCTGCCGACGCTCGCCGAGTTGATCGAGGAGCCGACCAGCGGGCTCCACACACTTTATGTCTCGCCGTTGAAAGCGCTCGCGGTCGACGTCCAGCGCAACCTGCTGACGCCGATCGAGGAAATGGGCGTCGACATCCGCGTCGAGACGCGCACCGGCGACACGCCGTCGGACCGCAAGGCGCGGCAACGCGTGAAACCGCCGCAGATCCTGCTGACGACGCCCGAATCGCTCTCGCTGCTGCTCAGCTATCCCGACAGCATCACGATGTTCGAGGGCATCCGCACGATCGTGATCGACGAGGTCCATGCGTTTGCGACGGGCAAGCGCGGCGACCTGCTCTCGCTGTGCATGGCGCGGTTGCAGACAATCTCGCCGGGCATGCGGCGCGTCGCGCTGTCGGCGACGGTCGCGGATGCCGACGGCTATCGCGCATGGCTCGCCCCCGACGGCGATATCGACCAGGTCGCGATGGTGCAGGGCGAGGCGGGCGCGGATCCGGACATCGCGATCCTGCTGCCCGAGGGTCGCATCCCGTGGTCGGGCCATTCGGGCCGCTATGCCGCCGAGCAGGTGATGGCGGAAATCGAGAAGCATGCGACGACGATCGTGTTCTGCAACACGCGCAGCCTCGCCGAGCTGATCTTCCAGGATCTGTGGAAGGTGAATGCGAACACGCTGCCGATCGGCGTCCATCATGGCAGCCTCGCACGCGAGGCGCGGCGCAAGGTCGAGGGCGCGATGGCGGAGGGCAAGCTGCGCGCGCTGGTCGCGACCGCGAGCCTCGACCTCGGCGTCGACTGGGGCAATGTCGACTGCGTGATCCAGATGGGCGCGCCCAAGGGCTCGTCGCGGCTGCTCCAGCGCATCGGCCGCGCCAATCACCGGCTCGACGAAGCGAGCAAGGCGATCCTCGTCCCCGGCAACCGGTTCGAATATCTCGAGGCGCGCGCCGCATTGGACGCGGTCGAGGCGGGCGAGCTCGATCCCGACCTGTTCCGCGTCGGCGCGCTCGACGTGCTGGCGCAGCATGTGATGGCCTGCGCCTGCGCCGCGCCGTTCCGCGAGGAGGACCTGCTCGACGAGGTCCGCTCGGCCCTCCCTTATTCCGCGCTGCCGGCCGAGACCTTCTCGCGCGTGCTCGGCTTCATCAGCGACGGCGGCTATGCGCTCAAGGCCTATGACCGGTTCAAGCGGCTGACGCAGGATGCGGACGGCACATGGCGGATCAGCCACCCGAAGTTCATCGGCCAGCACCGGCTGAACGCGGGGATCATCGTCGAGGCGACGATGCTCAACGTGCGGTTCGGCAATGGCCGCGCGCTCGGCCGCGTCGAGGAAGGCTTCGCGGCGCAGCTCAGCCCCGGCGACACCTTCTTCTTCGCCGGGCTCAGCCTCGAGGTGGTGAAGATGGACACCGAGGACCTGGTCGTCCGCGCAACCTCCAAGCCTGCGCGGATCCCGACCTATGGCGGCAGCCGGATGCCGCTGTCGACCAACCTCGCCGACCGCGTCCGCGGGTTCCTGGCGCATCCTGGCGAATGGGCGCGGTTTCCCGACGATGTGCGCGAATGGCTCGAATATCAGCGGCTTCGCTCGGTCCTGCCCGAACCCGGTCAGCTGCTGGTCGAAACCTTCCCGCGCGAAGGGCGGCATTACATGGTCGCCTACAGCTTCGAGGGGTGGAACGCGCACCAGTCGCTCGGCATGCTGATCACCCGGCGGATGGAAACGCAGGGGCTGAAACCGCTCGGCTTCGTCGCGAACGACTATGCTCTGGCGGTGTACGGGATCGACAAGATCACCGACCCGGCATCGCTGTTCTCCGCCGATATTCTCGAACATGAGTTCGTCGACTGGGTGCAGCAATCGCACCTGCTCAAACGCGCGTTTCGCGAGGTCGCGGTGATCGGCGGGCTGGTCGAGCGCCAGCATCCCGGCAAGCGCAAGACCGGACGCCAGGTCACCTTCTCGACCGACCTGATCTATGACGTACTCCGCAAATACGAGCCGACGCATTTGCTGCTCGAGGCGGCCTGGGCGGATGCGCGCGCACGGATGACCGATGTCGGGCGACTGGCCGGGCTGCTCGACCGCGCGGCGGAAACGATGCTGCATGTCGACCTCGAGCGCGTGACGCCGCTCGCGGTGCCGATCCTGACGCTGATCGGGCGCGAGAAGGTCACCACCAACACGTCCGACGACGCCCTGCTGATCGAGGCGGAGGCGCTGGCGGCCGAGGCGATGCGGATCGACTGAACGGACCCGAGACGAACCAGGGACGAACGACTTGTCGTCCGTCGGTTTCGGGCGCAGCATCGGGTCATGCGCAGGTGGTCAGGCCCGGTGTTGCTCATCATCGCTGCCCCGGCTGCGGCCCAGCAGTCTGCCCCGGACGCTACCCCGCAACCCGCCGCCCCGCCCGCTTATGCTGCACCGGTCGATGATGCAGCATCTGCAGCAAACACGGTGATGCTGTTCGGGCAGGACGAGAGCAGGATGACCGTGCCCGTGTCGATCGCGGGCACCAGTCCGCAGAAGTTCGTCGTCGATACCGGCGCGCAACGCACCGTGATCTCACGCGAGCTTGCGGCGGTGTTGCGGCTTGCGCCCGGCCGGATCGTCCGCGTCACGGGCATGACCGGATCGGACAACGTCGCGACCGTGATCATCCCGGCGCTGCGGGTCGGCACGATCGACACCCCGGCAATCGAGGCGCCCGCGATCGCCGCGCAGAATCTGGGTGCGCTGGGGCTGCTGGGGATCGACACGCTGCAGGGACGCGCGGTGGGAATCGATTTCGACACCCGCACGATGACCGTGACGCCCGCGCGCCGGCGCAACCGCCGCGAGCGAACCGAGCGGGGCGAGATCGTCGTCCGGGCACGAAGTCTGTTCGGCCAGCTCGTCGTCACCGACGCCTATTGCAACGGCGTCCGGATCCGCGTGATCATCGATACCGGGTCGTCGGTCAGCATGGGCAATGCCGCACTGCGCCGCAAGCTGTTGCGCAAGCCGGTCCGATCGCAATCGATCGCGCTGACCGGTGTCACCGGACAGACGGTGATGGCGGACTATTCGACGATCGATCGCGTCATGATCGGCAGCCTGACGATCACCAGCCTGCCGATCGCGCTGACGGCCGTCGACGCCCCGCCCTTTCGCCAGTTCGGACTGGCGGAACGGCCCGCGATCCTGCTCGGCATGGATGCGCTCATGCTGTTCCGCCGCGTCGACATCGACTTTGCCAATCGCGAGGTGCGGCTTGCCCTGCCGCGCAATGTCCCGCCGCGTTGAGGTTGCGTGATCGATCATTCGCTGCAACGCTGCTGCAATAAACGATCAAGGGGACGACGATGCGCGCAGTAAGCAGGGTGATGGCGGGAATGATGCTGACGGCCAGTGTCGTCACCATGCCCGGTACGGGATTTGCGCAGAGCCGCCCCGACCAGAAGGCGTTCTTCGGACTCTACAAGGAGCTGGTCGAGACCAACACGACGCTGTCGTCGGGCAGTTGCACACAGGCCGCCGCGCAGATCGGCGCGCGGCTGAAAAGCGCGGGCTATGCCGATGCCGACATCACCTATTTCTCGGTGCCCGAGCATCCCAAGGATGGCGGGCTGGTCGCGGTGCTGAAGGGGTCGGACGCGTCGATCAAGCCGATGCTGCTGCTCGGCCATCTCGACGTCGTCGAGGCCAAGCGCGAGGACTGGGTGCGCGATCCGTTCACGCTGATCGAGGAGGGCGGCTATTATTATGCCCGCGGCACCGTCGACGACAAGGCGCAGGCGGCGATCTGGTCCGACGCGATGATCCGCTTCAAGACGTCGGGCTATACGCCGAAGCGGACGATCAAGCTCGCGCTGACCTGTGGCGAGGAGACGACCTTCGCGTGGAACGGCGCGCAATATCTCGCCGCAAGCAGGCCCGACCTGATCGCCGCCGAATTCGCGTTGAACGAGGGCGGCGGTGGGCGGCTCGACGATAATGGCAAGCGCCAGCTGCTGGCGATCCAGGTCGGTGAGAAGGCCGCGCAGAATTACACCTTCACCGCGACCAATCCCGGCGGGCACAGCTCCCAGCCGACGCCCGACAACGCGATCTACGAACTCGCCGATGCGGTGAAGGCGGTGCAGGGCCATGAATTCCCCGTGACCTTCACCGACACGACGCGCGCCTTCTTCGCCGCGAGTGCAAAGGCGATGCCGGGCACGATGGGCGACGCGATCACGCGCCTGCTCGCCAACCCGCAGGACAAGGCGGCGGACGCGATCGTCAGCCGCGACAAGGCGATGCATTCGACGCTGCGCACCACCTGTGTCGCGACGCTGCTGAGTGCGGGCCATGCCGAAAACGCGCTGCCGCAGCGCGCGACCGCGAATGTGAACTGCCGGATCTTTCCCGGCGAGACGGTCGACGGCACGCTGGCGAAGCTGAAGTCGCTCGCCGGTACCAAGGTGAGCGTGACCGCGAACCAGCCGGTCCGGCCGACCGCGATCCCGCCGACGCTCGATCCCAAGATCATGGGCCCGGTGACGAAGGTCGCGGCCAAGCACTTCCCCGGCCTGCCGATCCTGGCGTTGATGTCGACCGCGCGACCGACGGGATCTTCTTCGAGGCGATCGGCATCCCGGTCTATGGCGCGCCGGGCGTGTTCATCGACAAGGACATGGGCGGCATCCACGGCCTGAACGAACGGATCCGGATTGCATCGCTCTATGACGGCCGCGACTATCTGTACGATCTGGTCAAGGCGTTCGCGGGATGACCGCTCGTCCCTCTCCCCCCGGGGGGAGAGGGAGGGAGGAGCCGCAGGCGACGGAAGGGTGAGGGGCATTGGGATCATCGTCCGTAGCCTCAAGCCCCTCACCCTTCCCACCCGGCTTCGCCGTGCGGGCCCCTTCCCTCTCCCCTAGGGGAGAGGGAGTCTAGACCGTCACCTGCTCGCCGAGTTCGAGCACCTTGCCCGGCGGGATCCGCAGGAAATCGGTCGGATCGCTCGCGTTGCGCTGCAGGAACATGAAGATCCGGTCCTGCCAGGGCGGCATGCCCTTTTCCGCGTCGGGCTTGAGCGTGTTGCGGCCGATGAAGAACGACGTCCGCATCGGGTCGAGCCCGAGCTGCTCGGTCTTGGCGCCGACACCGAGATCGCGCGGTACGTCGGGCGATTCCATGAAGCCGTAGGTCAGCACGACGATCGAGAAATTGTCATCGACCCGCTCGACCTTGGCGCGGCCTGCCTGATCGACGAACGGGCGATCCGCGGTGCGGATGCTGACGATCAGGTTGCGCTCGTGCAGAACCTTGTTGTGCTTCAAATTGTGGAGCAGCGCGCCGGGCGTGGCGTGCGGATTGGCGGTGAGGAACACCGCGGTCCCCGACACACGCTCGGGCGGGCGCTTCTCGAGCGCGGCTGCAAGATCGCTGAGCGGGATGCTCTGCCGCTTCTCGAACGCGCTGACGATTTTCTTGCCGCGCACCCAGGTGAAGATGATCAGCCCGATCGACGCCGCGATCACCAGCGGCACCCAGCCGCCCTCGATCACGCGCAGGATGTTCGCGCCGAAGAAGATCAGGTCGAGCGTCAGGAACGGCAGGATCGCCGCCAGCGCCAGCGGCCGCGACCAGTTCCAGCGGTGGCGCACGACGATATAGGCGAGCAGCGTGGTGACGACCATCGTGCCGGTCACCGCGATACCATACGCCGCAGCCATCGCCGACGAGGTCTTGAACTGGATCACCAGCACCAGCACGCCGATCAGCAGCAGCCAGTTGATCGCGGGAAGGTAGATCTGCCCGGCGAACACCGCCGAGGTCTGGCGGATGCGCAGCCGCGGCAGCAGGCCGAGCTGGATCGCCTGCTGCGTCAGGCTGAACGCGCCGGTGATCACCGCCTGGCTGGCGATGACCGTCGCGAAGCCCGCGAGGATGATCAGCGCGGGGCGCAGTGATTCGGGTGCCATCAGGAAGAACCAGTCCTGATTGACGAACGGGACGCCCCGACGCGCGGCATCCTCGAGCTGCGACAGCGCGAACGCGCCCTGCCCCAGATAGTTGAGCGCGAGCGCGGGAAAGACGAGGAAGAACCAGCCGATGCGGATCGGCAGCTTGCCGAAATGGCCCATGTCCGCGGTCAGCGCTTCCGCGCCGGTGACGGTCAGGAACACCGCGCCGAGCACGAACAGCCCGGTGACGCCGTGGGTCGCGAGAAACGCGACGCCGTAGGTCGGCGAGAAGACGCGGACGATCGAGGGCTCGTCGGCGATATGCCACACGCCCAGCGCACCGATCGCGACGAACCAGACGATGCAGACCGGACCGAACAGCTTCGAGACATGCGCCGTGCCGCGCGACTGGATCACGAACAGGACGATGAGAATCGCGATCGTCAACGCGCGCACCACGCCTTCGTTGAAGATGTGCGCAGCGCTCGGGATCGTGCGCAGCCCTTCCATCGCCGAGAGGACGGACAGTGCGGGCGTGATGATCGCATCGCCGTAGAACAGCGACGCACCGGCGGCCCCGAGCACGATCGCGATCTTCGAGCGCACCCCCAAGGCCCGCCTTGCAAGCGCTGCGAGCGCAAGCACGCCGCCCTCGCCCTGATTGTCCGCGCGCATCAGGAAAATGACGTATTTTACCGTGACGACGAGGAACAGCGACCACAGCGCGAGGCTGAGCACGCCGAGAATCTCGCTCGGATCGATCCCGCCCGCCGCACTCTGGCCGAGCGCTTCGCGAAAGGCATAGAGCGGGCTGGTGCCGATATCGCCGAACACCACGCCGATCGCCCCCACGGTCAGCGCGGCAAGCGCCGGGTGCGGGTGAAGATGCGCCGCCGACAGATCGGTGGACGTTTCAGCGGGCTGGGGTGTTCCGGCGACGGACGACATGGCGCGAAAAGCGCTCCTCCTGATGGGACGGCGCGCTTTACGCCGATTGCAGCCATGCGCAAGTGTTCGACGCTGCGCTGCACAATCGCTTGATTCGAACGTCGACCGACGGCATGGCCACCTGATGGTTCCCTTTTCGTTCGGCGGACACACGCTTTCGGCGCTGGCGGCAGGTGCGGTTTACTGGCCCGCGCGACACGCCTTGCTGGTCGCCGACCTGCATTTCGAGAAGGCGAGCTGGTTCGCCAGCCGTGGCCAGATGCTGCCACCTTATGATTCGATCGCGACCTTGACCGAACTCGCCGCCGTGCTCGATGCGACCGGCGCGACCGAGATCTGGTGTCTCGGCGACAGTTTCCATGACAACGACGGCTGCGTCCGGCTGCCGCAGCGCGCGCAGGAGATGCTGCGCGCCATGACGCAAAAGACGCACTGGACCTGGATCACGGGCAATCATGACCCGATGATCCTCGACCGGTGCGGTGGCACGGTCGTCGACGAGGCCTGTGTCGATGGCCTGGTACTGCGCCACGAGGCCGATCCCCGTGAAACCCGACCCGAACTCTCGGGCCATTTCCATCCCAAATTGCGGCTTCGGCTGCGCGGCAAGCAGGTCGCGCGACGGTGTTTCGTCGCGACCGAGACCAAGCTGATCCTGCCCGCCTTCGGATCGCTGACGGGCGGGCTGGACGTCGACCATCCCGAGATCATCCGCGCCGTGGGCAGGGGTGCGCAGGCGCTGTTGCCGGTCGCGGACCGGATGCTGCGCTTTCCGGTCGCCGCGCAGCGACCGGACACGCGGATCGCCGTGTCTGCCTAAAGCGATCAGCCGGCGTCAGCTGGCGATCGTCGGGAAGGCCTTGCGGAACGCCGCGAGCTTGGGCTTGTCCCAGGCGACGATGTAGGGATGCGTCGGATTCCGGTCGAAAAAGTTCTGATGATAGGCTTCGGCGGGATAGAAGCTGCCGGTTTCCAGCGTCGTGACGATCGGCCGCGCGAACGCCCGCGTCTGACCGAGTTGTGAGATATAGGCGCGTGCGACCTGCGCCTGCTGCGGGGACTGCGGGAAGATCGCGGAGCGATAGCTGGTGCCGCTGTCGGGACCCTGGCGGTTCAGTTGCGTCGGATCATGCGCGATCGAAAAATAGACGCGCAGCAGCGTGGCGTAGCTCACGACGCGGGGATCATAGCTGATCCGCACCGCCTCGGCATGCCGCGTGGTTTCGCTCGACACCTGCTCATAGGTCGCGGTCGCCTTGGTCCCGCCGGCATAGCCTGCGGTCACGCCCTTGACGCCGCGGACATGCTCGAACACCGCCTCGAGCCCCCAGAAACAGCCCCCCGCCAACACTGCGGTCTGCAGGCCGCCCGTCCGCGGGACATCGACGGTCGCGGCCGGGATGATGACCGCGCGCTCTGCCTGCGCAGAACCGGTGGCGATGACCGCACCGGCGAGTCCGACGGCGGCGAGCGTTGCGAAAAGGGGCGTGTGCATGTTGATCATGTGGGGCGTCTCGATGACGTTTCCAGCCCCGGCGCGGAATGCCTTTCGGCGACCGATCACCGGGATTCAGCAGGCTCAGCGCTGGGCGGGCGCGGTGTGCACGGGCGCGCCATACACCGGCTGCGTTGCCTCGGCGGGCTGGAACGCAAGGAGACCCAGCGCACCCAGAACAAAACCGCCAGTAAACTGCCAGAGAAAGCTCGACTTGATAAGATTGCGCATCATGCGCTCCTGTTGAAATCAGACTTGGCGTGATCCCGGTGGATCACGTCAGCTACGACCCAGCATGTCGTGGGGATGCCGCGTCTTCACAATGCCGTTTTATGAAACGGTCGATTAACGCGATGTGGCCAATCCGTTCATCCGCCAGCAGGGTTGCTGGCGGATGTCCGGGCATGTCCGCGATGTTGCCGGGCGTGCTGGATCAGCGTAGCGCCGCGCAGGCGGTCTGGATCCGCGTGCAGGCCTCGCGCAGCAGCGTGTCCGACGTGGCATAGCTGATCCGGAACGCGGGGCTGAGGCCGAACGCCGCGCCCTGCACGACTGCGACCTTGGCATCGTCGAGCAGATAGCCGACCATCGCCTCGTCGGTGTCGATCAGCCGACCGTTCGGCGTCGACTTGCCGATCAGCGCGGCGAACGACGGATAGACGTAGAACGCCCCCTCGGGCGTCGGGCATTCCATGCCGTCGATTTCGTTCAGCATCGACACGACCAGATCGCGGCGGCCCTGGAAAGCGGTGTTGCGCTCGGCGAGGAACGACTGGTCGCCGTTGAGCGCAGCGACCGCGGCGGCCTGCGCGATCGAGCACGGGTTCGAGGTCGACTGCGACTGGAGCTTGGCCATCGCCTTGATCAGCCAGCTTGCGCCGCCCGCATAGCCGATCCGCCAGCCGGTCATCGCATAGGCCTTGGAACAGCCATTGACGGTCAGCGTGCGCTCGAACAGCTCGGGGCACGCCTCGGCGATCGTCGCGAACCTGAAGCCGTCATAGACGATATGCTCGTACATATCGTCGGCGAAGATCCAGACATGCGGGTGCTTCGCGAGCACCGCGCCCAGAGCCTTCAGCTCGTCGATCGTGTAGCCGGCGCCGGTCGGGTTCGACGGCGAGTTGAGGATCACCCACTTGGTCTTGGGCGTGATCGCCGCGTCGAGCGCCTCGGGTGCGAGCTTATAGCCGACCTCGGGGCCGGCCTTGACGATCACCGGTACACCGCCGGCGAACTGCACGACGTCGGGATAGCTGACCCAATAGGGTGCGGGGATCACGACCTCGTCACCCGGATCGATCGTCGCGACCATCGCGTTGAACAGGGTGTGCTTGCCGCCCACGTTCACGCTGATCTGGTCGGTCGCATAGGTCAGGCCGTTGTCGCGCGCGAACTTGGCGGCGATCGCCTGCTTCAGCTCGATCGTACCGTCGACATTGGTGTATTTCGTCTTGCCGTCGCGAATCGCCTGGATCGCGGCCTCCTTGACGAAATCGGGCGTGTCGAAATCAGGCTCGCCCGCCCCCAGCCCGATCACGTCGACGCCGGCGCGCTTCAGTTCGAGCACACGCGACGTGATCGCGAGGGTCGGCGAAGGGCTGATGCGGCCAAGGGCGGCGGATGCGTGCATGGTGAAACCTCTGCGGTTGACCGCAGCGGCGCCTGCGGAATTCGCGCGGGCTATACGCCGCGATCGCCTGATTTCGCAACCGCAACAACGGCCGGAACGAGCCCGCGCACCGCATTTCCCATACGGAACCCGTTGGCGAGGTCGGCGCGCGTCAACCGTCCCTCGACCGCCTGGCCGCTGGCGAGCAGATCGGCGCGCAGCACGCCGGGGATCAGCGCGCCCGCAAGCGGGGTCACCAGCACCCCGTCGCGCGGCACGAACAACGAGGTGAAGCTCCCCTCCGTCAGGAAACCGTCGGGCCCCTCGAACACCACTTCTGTGGTACCCGCGGCACGCCGCGCGCGTCGTAAAAGGCGCGGTCGCTGGTCTTGTGGCGCAGCCGGATATCGGCGGGCGCGACGGGCAGCGGGACGATCGCGACCGTCATCTGCGCGGGCGTGACCGGCATCGGACCGACCTGGATCGCGACCGCGCCCGATGCCGCGACGACCAGCCGGATCCGCCGCGGACCGCGCAGCCGGAAGGTCGCCGCCTGCAGCTCGTTCCGAACCGCGTGACGATCGAAGCTGAACCCCAGCGCCGCAGCACTCGCGGTCAGCCGGGCGAGATGCAGTTCGAGCCGCATCACCCCGTGTTCGGGATCGAACGCCATCGTCTCAATCAGGTCCAGCTTGCGCTGTCCGGCGGTGACGAAGGCCGCCTTGTCCGCGCATTCCTGCCATTCCTGGTCGGCGACGCTGTCCGCGACGATCCCCGAGCCGAGTCCCATCACCGCGTCACCGTCGCGCACCGTCAGCGTGCGGATCGCGACGTTCAGCGCGGCGTCGCCGCCGGGATCGAACCGGCCGATCGCGCCGGTATAGAGGCCGCGGGGACGGGCCTGCTCGACCTCTGCAATCACTTCCATCGCGCGCTGCTTGGGTGCGCCGGTGATCGAGCCGCAGGGAAACAGCGCGGCGAGCACATCGATCGCATCGCGACCTGGGGTCAGCCGCGCTGCCACCGTCGACGTCATCTGGTGGACGGTTGGATAGGTTTCCACCGTGAACAGGTCGGGGACCGAGACACCCTGCGCGACCTGCGACAGGTCGTTGCGCATCAGGTCGACGATCATCAGATTTTCCGCGCGCTGCTTCGGATCGGCGGCTAGTTCCTCGGCGAGGCGGCGATCGACGTCGGGCGTGGCGCCGCGCGGCGCGGTGCCCTTCATCGGCCGACAGGTCAGCCGATCGCCCTCGAGCGTGAAGAACAGTTCGGGCGACAGCGACAGACAGGTCTCGTCGCCCGTGTCGATCAATGCGCCATAGCCGGCGCGCGCCTGGTGTCTGAGACGGGCATAGAGCGCGCGGGGATCGCCGATGAACGGCACGGTCGCGGCAAAGGTCAGATTGGCCTGATAGATGTCGCCCGCCGCGATCAGCGCGAGCAGCCGCGCGATTCGCGCATCATAGACCTCGCGGTCGATCTGCGGCTGCGGCGGCCCAACCCAGATTCCGGCAGGATCGGGCAACAGCGCGGGCAGCGCCGCCGCGGGGATCGTCTCGTAGCGCTCGAACAGGCCGAACCACAGCAACGGGCCGTCCGGCGGGCCGGTATCGACCGCACGCGACGCGAACGTCATCCCCGCTTCGTAGGCCAGCATCCCCGCGGCATGCAGCCCCTCGGCCAGACCGCGACGGATCTCCGCAAGCGCGGGTTGCACGGCATCGGGGGTGTCCGCGCGAACGACCCGAACAGGCCGGTCGTACAGGCGCGCGGGGGCCCCCGCCTCCCGGGCATCATCAAGCAGCACGAAGGGCGCAGTCCACATCGTGCCGACTGATGCACGGGGCGGCAGGCAAACCGCAAGCGGCGATTGCCCGAAACCGCCCGCCGCCCTATTTTGCCGGAATGACAAAGACCTCCCTGCCGCCGCTGCGTGCCGCGATCATCCCCGTCACGCCGATCCAGCAGAACTGCACGTTGCTGTGGTGCACCGCGACGATGAAGGCGGCGGTGGTCGATCCCGGCGGCGACCTGCCGCGAATCAAGGCGGCGATCGCGGAGGCGGGTGTGACGGTCGAGAAGATCCTGCTGACGCACGGGCATATCGACCATGCCGGCGAGGCGAAGGCGCTGGCCGACGATCTGGCAGTGCCGATCGAGGGGCCACACGAGGCCGACCGTTTCTGGCTCCAGCGGCTTGATCAGGACGGGCCGAAATACGGGATCGCCGGCGTCAATTTCGAACCCGACCGGTGGCTCGTCGAGGGCGACCGGGTGTCGGTCGGCGACCTCGTTCTCGATGTCTACGAAACGCCGGGGCACACCGAAGGCCATGTGATCTTCCATCACGCGCCATCGAAATTCGCGCAGGTCGGCGACGTGCTGTTCCAGGGGTCGGTCGGACGATCGGACATGCCCGGCGGCAATCACCGGGTGCTGCTGTCGTCGATCGTCGAGAAGCTGTGGCCGCTGGGCAGCGATACGAGCTTCATCCCGGGTCACGGCCCCGCGAGCACGTTCGCCCATGAGCGCGCGACCAACCTGTTCGTGAGCGATCGGGCGCTGGCGGCGTAGGTCCCTGTTCCCCCGCGGAGGCGGGAGGACACCGGGAAGCAGATGTCCAACGTGCCAATCACCCCACCCCGGCGAAGGCCGGGGCCCAGTTGGGGGACGAGAATTGGCGAAAGTCGCGCACCGTTACTGCAACCTTCCCAACTGGGCCCCGGCCTTCGCCGGGGTGGTAGCGAGTGTGGGTTGAGTCCTACTTCCGCTCCCCCGCGCTTTCAGCCCGAACCGACTTGAACTCCGATTCGTTGCGCCACTCCGGCCAGAGCCTGCTGTTCGCCAGCTTCGTACCGATCGTCTGGAACAGACCGACATCCTGCGCCGCGCCGCGCAGATCCCAGTCCGCACTCCAGGCGTCACACGTCTGGTGATAGCATTTCATATAGCCGTCGAGCCACGCCTGCCCCGCGGGTCTGCCGCCCGTCACGAGGTCGGACGCACCGCTGATCGCCATCAGCAACAGCGTCGGCACGCCGCGCCGTGCGACCGAGAAATGATCCGCGCGGTAGAACAGCCCCCGTTCGGGGAGCGCTTCGGGGGTCACGACGCGGCCCTGCGCCTTGGCGGCATCGCCCAGCATGTCCTCGAGGCTGTTCTGACCCGCGCCGACCAGCAGGACGTCGCGCGCCGGCCCTGCCGTCTGGAGAATGTCGAGCGTCAGGTTGGCGACCGTCTTCGCCGCGTGATAGACCGGTTTTACCGCATAGGTTTCCGACCCGAGCAGCCCCCGCTCCTCCCCGCTCCACAACGCGAAGACGAGGCTGCGGTCGGTGCGCGGCGCGGCGGCAAAGCTGCGGGCAAGGCCGAGCACGCCCGCGACGCCGAGCGCGTCGTCATTGGCACCCGGGCGGATCGTGCGCCCCTGCGCATCGGGCGCGCCGACGCCATACGCATCCCAATGCGCCCCGAACATCACCACTTCGTCGGGACGGGTCTTGCCGGGCAGCATCGCCAGCACGTTGCGGCTCTCCGCCGTGTCGTGACGGACAGGAAGGTCGGTCGTGAACCGCTGCTTCAGCGCGATGGGGCGGAAATCGCTGTGCCGCGCGGCCTTGCGCAAGGTGGCGAGGTCGAGGCCGGAGGCGGCAAAGAGCCGGGTCGCGGCGGCCCCTTCGATCCACCCCTGCAGCAGGACGCGCGAGGCCGGATCCTCGCGCACGATGTCGTAATTCTCGCCCGCGGGTGCGGTGACCGTCGCCCAGCCATAACCGGCACCCGGCGTGTCGTGGACGATCAGCGCCGCCACCGCGCCACGCCGCGCGGCCTCCTCGAACTTGTAGGTCCAGCGTCCATAATAGGTCATGCGCCGATCGCCGAACCGGCCCTTGGCATCGTCCCCCGCCACCGCCTCGAAATCGGGGTCGTTGACCAGGAAGACGGCGACCTTGCCCTTGAGGTCGAGACCCTTGAAGTCGTCCCAGCCGCGTTCAGGGGCGGTGACGCCGTAGCCAACAAAGACCATCGGCGCGTCTGCGATCGCGACGCGGTCGACCCCGCGCACCGTGCTGAGATAGACGTCGCGGCCCTGGACCAGCGGCGTTGCCCCGGCGCGCACGCTGCCCTGCCCCAGGCGCGTGTGGACCAGCGGCACCGCCTGCGTCCAGCTGCCGTCCGGCCCGCCCGGCGACAGCTTCATCGCCTTGAACTGCGCGATGAGCCAGTCGATCGTCCTGGTTTCGCCCGCGGTTCCGGGTGCCCGCCCCTCGAACGCGTCCGACGCCAGCGTCCTGACATCGGCGGACAGATGCTCGGGTGAGATGGCGTCCTGCGCCGGGCCGTCCTTCGCAAGACCGGGCGTCGCGACCGCGAGCAGCATCGGCGTGGCGAGGAGCGCGGCGACATTCCGGACGATGCTCATGCGCGACCCTCGATCGGTGCGGTCTGGAACGTCGTGACCGACGGCGTGGCACCGGCCTGATAGGCGATCGCGAGCGCCCAGCCCGCGAGCAGCGCCATCAGCGCCCAGGTCGCGAGCGCGCCGCCGGCGCGCGGCAGGTTCGACGTCGTCTTGTCCATGCCGAAGGCGTGCGCGATTCGCGCGACAACGAAAACGACTCCCGCGATCCACAACCAGCGGGGTGATCCGCCGCCCAGTTCGATCAGCGCAAACAGGATCAGGATGAAGGGCGCATATTCGACGAAGTTCGCCTGCGCCCGCATCCGCCCCTGCAGGACCGGATTGCCATTGTCGCCCAGCAGGACATTGTCCTTGAGGCGAGTCGGCACGATCCGGAAGGCCAGCCAGAGATTGATGATCGCGGCCGCGGCGGCGATCGTCAGGGTTACGGGCAGGATCATGCAGCTTATTCCTCGATGTTTCCGGTGTGCGCGGGTCGTGCCACTGTGCCACCATGCTTGCAACGCAGGCGATTATCGCTATAGCGCCACGCTTCGCGATGCGTCAGGCCGTATGGTAGCTCACGCGGCCGACCTTAACAGTCGGTTGCCGACTCCTTCGTCCGGGCCTATCGGAGCCCCGACCTTTATAAAGAACAAGGTGCCGAAATGGCCGTCCCCAAGAGAAAAACCTCGCCCTCCAAGCGCGGCATGCGCCGTGGCCACGATTCGCTGACGATCGCGGCATTTCAGGAGTGCCCGAACTGTGGCGAACTCAAGCGCCCGCACAACCTCTGCACGTCTTGCGGCCATTACAACGGTCGCGAAATCCTTTCGGTCGAGGGCTGAGCCCTTACCTGAGCGAAGGACGTGAGCATGCCCGACAGCGCCTGGATCGCCGTCGATGCGATGGGTGGCGATGACGGGCTGGCGGTAATGCTGGCGGGTGTCGCGCGTGCGCGACGCCAGTTTGACGGCATGCATTTCCTGCTGGTCGGTGACGAAACCGCGATTCGCGACGGGCTGAAAGCCCATCCGAATCTCGAACTCAACTCCGAGATCGTCCACGCCCCCGAGGTGGTTGGCTCGAGCGACAAGCCGAGCCAGGCGATTCGTCGCGCCAAGACGACATCGATGGGCATCGCCATCGATCTCGTCAAAAAGGGGCGTGCCGCAGCCGCGGTCTCGAGCGGCAACACCGGCGCGCTGATGGCGATGGCGAAGCTGTCGCTCAGGACCCTGCCGGGCATCGATCGCCCGGCGCTCGCCGCGCGCCTTCCGACGCTTGGCGACACCGACATGGTGATGCTCGACCTTGGTGCGAATACCGAGTGCGATGCGCGCAACCTCGTCCAGTTCGCGATCATGGGCGGCGCCTATGCACGGACCGCGCTCGACATCGCGCATCCGCGTGTCGCGCTGCTCAATATCGGCAGCGAGGACATGAAGGGCACCGACGAGATTCGCGAGGCCGCCGCCATGCTGCGCGCGACGCCGAAGCTCGACATGGACTTCACCGGCTTCATCGAAGGCGACCGGCTGTCGCGCGGCGATGTCGACGTCGTCGTGTGTGACGGCTTTTCGGGCAATATCGCGCTCAAGACCGCCGAGGGCACCGCGCGATTCGTCGCCGACCTGCTCAAGCGCGCATTCCGCAGCTCGGTCCGGTCGAAGCTCGGCTTCCTGATTTCGAAGCCCGCGACCGAATTGCTGCGCGATCATCTCGATCCCAATAATCACAACGGCGCGGTGTTTCTCGGGCTCAACGGCATCGTCGTTAAAAGCCATGGCGGCGCCAATGAGCGTGGCGTGGCGACGGCGATCGGCAATGCCGCCAAGATGGTGAGAAACGACCTCGTTCGCCGGATCAGCGACGATCTGGGCAACGTCAAGGAAGCCGCATGATCCGTTCGGTCATTACCGGCACCGGATCGGCCCTGCCGGTCCGCCGCGTCTCGAATGCGCAGCTGGCGGAACAGGTCGACACCAGCGACGAATGGATCGTCGAGCGCACCGGCATCCGATTCCGCCATATCGCCGGCGAAGGCGAGACGACCGCGACTCTGGCGGCGGATGCCTGCCGCGCGGCTCTCGCTGCAGCAGGCGTAGACGCGCAGGACATCGACCTGATCGTGCTCGCCACCGCGACGCCCGACCAGACCTTCCCCGCCAGCGCGACCAAGGTGCAGGCGATGCTCGGGATCGACGACTGCGTCGCGTTCGACGTCGCTGCGGTCTGCTCGGGCTTTCTCTACGCGGTCCAGGTCGTCGACAGCATGATCCGCAGCGGCGTCGCCAAGCGCGCGCTGGTGATCGGTGCCGAGACGTTCAGCCGGATCCTCGACTGGGAGGATCGCACGACCTGCGTCCTGTTCGGCGACGGTGCGGGCGCGATCGTGCTCGAGGCGCAGGACACTGCCGATGCGGACGGTCGCGGGATCCTGACCACCAAGCTGCATGCCGACGGGCGACACAACCAGCTTCTCTATGTCGATGGCGGCGTCTCGACGACCGGGACGGTCGGCAAGCTCAGGATGAAGGGCCGCGAGGTGTTTCGTCACGCAGTGACCAACCTTGCCGCCGTCATGACCGAATCGCTGGCGATGGCGGGCTTGTCCGCGGACCAGGTCGACTGGGTCGTGCCGCACCAGGCGAATGCCCGGATCCTCGACGCGACCGCGCGCAAGCTGGGCCTTGCCCCCGAGCGCGTCGTCGTCACCGTCGACCAGCATGCCAACACCTCCGCGGCGTCGGTACCGCTCGCGCTCGACGTGGCGGTCCGTGACGGACGGATCCAGCAGGGCCAGATCGTCGTGCTCGAGGCGATGGGTGGCGGCTTTACTTGGGGTGCGGCGGTCATCCGCTTCTAAACGCAACTGAAAGCCAGTTGCAATTTGTCCGATAAAGCTCTTCCGATGATCACGCTGCTTGTGTAGGTACCGCAATGGGTGTGGGAGTTTCGGAATGACAATGACGGGTACGCTGACACGAGCCGATCTAGCCGAATCGCTTCATCGCGAAATCGGACTTTCGCGATCGGATGCTTCAAAAGTCGTCGAACAGATCCTGACCGAGATGTGCGAAGCACTGACCAGCGGGCAGAATGTCAAGATTTCGGGCTTTGGTACGTTCGTTCTGCGCGACAAGGGCGAGCGCATCGGTCGCAACCCCAAGACGGGCGTCGAGGTGCCGATCGCACCGCGCCGCGTGCTGACGTTCCGCGCAAGCCAGATGATGCGCGAACGCATCGTCGGCGCAGGCTGAGGCACGCGATGCCGGACAGTTCCGGCAAGGCCAGTACCGCATTCCGGACCATCGGCGAACTGTCGAACGATACCGGCTTGCCACAGCATATCCTGCGCTATTGGGAAACGCGTTTTCCCCAGCTCCGACCGCTCCAGCGTGCTGGGAATCGTCGCTATTATCGCGTCGAGGACGTCGCGCTGGTGCGCCGGATCGACCAGCTGCTCAATCGCGACGGCTATACCGTGCGCGGCGTCCAGCAGCTGTTGGCCGCGGAAAAGGGCGCACCGGCCGCGGTCGCTGCCGAGATCGTTGCGCCCGCCGAGACGCCGATCACGGCACTGCGCGCGATCCGCGACATGCTCGCCGAGGCCCTGGCCGCGGATTGATCCGCATGCCTGCCGGTTCGTCATCCTCGCGTGGGCGGGGATGACGATCGATGGCGGTCCCTTACCGTTCGCGGGTCGCGGCGAAGCGGATCTTCGCATAGCGGTCGGCGATATAGTTCACTTCCCACGCGCTCTTGGCGAGGAACACTGGGTTCCCGTCGCGATCCTTCGCCATCGCGCCGCGGTTGATCTCGGCGAAGGTCTTGAGCTCCTGCGGATCTTCCGCCGATATCCAGCGCGCGGTCTCGTACGGCGCAGGCTCGAGCCCGGCCGCAACCTTGTACTCCGCATCGAGCCGCGACAGCAGCACCTCGAGCTGGAGCTGCCCGACGACGCCGATGATCCAGTTCGAGCCGATGTCGGGGTAGAAGACCTGCGTCACCCCCTCCTCGGCCATGTCGTCGAGCGCTTTCCGCAACTGCTTGGTCTTGGTGAAATCCTTCAACACGACGCGGCGCAGGATTTCGGGCGCGAAGTTCGGCAGGCCGGTGAAGCGGATCGCGGCGCGTTCGCTCAGCGTATCGCCGACGCGCAGCGTGCCGTGGTTGGGGATACCGATGATGTCGCCGGGGAACGCCTCGTCCGCCAGCTCGCGGTTCTGCGCAAAGAACAGGATCGGCGAGTGGACCGCGATCGGCTTGCCGTGGCCCGTGGGCGTCAGCTTCATGCCGCGCTTGAACACGCCCGAGCACAGCCGCATGAACGCAATCCGGTCGCGGTGGTTGGGATCCATGTTCGCCTGCACCTTGAACACGAAGCCGGTGACTTCGGGCTCGTCGGGGGAGATGGGGGCGGGCTCGGCGGGCTGCGCGCGCGGTGGCGGGGCGTAGTCGGCGAGCGCTGCGATCAGCTCGGCGACACCGAAATCCTTGAGTGCCGAGCCGAAATAGACCGGCGTCAGATTGCCTGCGCGATAGGCGTCGGCGTCGAAACTCGAATAGCCGCCCTGTGCGAGTTCGGCCTCGTCGGAGAGGCGGACGATACCTTCGGGGCTCAGTATCTCGGCGAGCTTGGGGTCGTCGATACCCGCGAACGGGATCGCCTTGCCCATGAATTCGCGGCTGTCGCCTTCGGGGCGGCTCAGCGTGTTGGCGTAGAGGTCGTACACCCCCTCGAACTCGCCGCCCATGCCGACCGGCCAGCTCATCGGGCAGACGTCGAGCTGAAGCATCTCGGCCACCTCGTCGAGCAGCGAGAACGGGTCGCGCCCCTCGCGGTCGACCTTGTTGACGAAGGTGATGATCGGCACGTTGCGCAGGCGGCAGACCTCGAACAGCTTGCGCGTCTGCGGCTCGATGCCCTTGGCGGCGTCGATCACCATGACCGCCGAGTCGACCGCGGTCAGCGTGCGGTAGGTGTCTTCCGAGAAGTCCTCGTGGCCCGGCGTGTCGAGCAGGTTGAAAGTGATTCCCTGGCGTTCGAACGTCATCACCGACGACGTGACCGAGATGCCGCGCTGCTGCTCGATCTTCATCCAGTCGGAACGGGCGCGGCGGTTCTGGCCGCGCGCCTTCACCTCGCCGGCGAGATGGATCGCGCCGCCGAAATACAGGAGCTTTTCGGTCAGCGTGGTCTTGCCGCGTCGGGATGCGAGATGATCGCGAAGGTGCGGCGGGGAAATTGGGTCATGGCGTGGGTCCGGGGAGCCTGTCGCGGCTCGCAAAGAAGGTTGGGCCGGGAGTCCGGCGGTCATGCTGCCGCTCTTGGCAGATGCGGGGGCCGGAGGACAGGGGGTGCAATCGCAGCGATAGCTGGTCCCCTCCCCTTCAGGGGGGCTGGGGGTGGGGTCTCACCACGGGCTTGGCGCTTGCGGCTATGCCCCACCCCACCCCCACCCCCTCCCTGGAAGGGGGAGGGGTTTTTAGCGGATCAGCGTTACGTGGAGCGCGATGCGCTTGGTGGCACCTGCTGGGATCTCGAAGACGCCGGGCTTGGCACGGAAATCGCCGTCATAGCCTTCGGGGTCCGCGATGCCGTGCCACGGCTCGACACAGACATAGGCCGCGCCGGGCTTGGTCCAGATGCCGAGCATCGGCGTGTCGGGGAAGTCGATCCGCAGCTGCGGGCCGGTTTCGGCGCCATAGGTGACCGAGTCGGACCGGACCGAATCCCAGACCAGCGCATCCTTCGCGAACAGCGCGTCCTGCAGGCGCAGCGTCCGCCCCTCCAGCGGCGAGGGCCGTTCGCCCTCCGCGATCGTGCCGTCGTCGGCGATCATGCGCAGCGCATCGGGCTCGTCGGCCGAGAAGACGATACGGTGGTCGGCGCGATCCTGTCCGTAGGGCAGCGGCCAGGCGAAGGCGGGGTGGAAACCGAAGCTCGCCGGAAGCGGCTGCGCGGCGGGGTTGGTGATCGCGACGTCGACGCTCAGCGTCGCGTCGACCAGCGCGAACGTCACCGTCAGCCGGAAATCGAACGGATAGACCACACGCGTCTCGGGCGTCGCCTCGAGCGTGAAGGCGACCGATCCCGGCTGCTGCTCGGATACCGCGAACGCCATGCGGCGGGCGAAGCCGTGCTGCTTCATCGAATATTCGGTGCCGTCGACGCGGATCGTGTCGCGGTAGGGGCGACCGACGACCGGGAAGAGGATCGGCGCGTGGCCGGTCCAATAGGCCGGGTCGGCGTCGGTCATCAGCTCGCGCCCGTCCGCGTCCTTGAGCGACGTGAGCTCGGCGCCGAGCGGGTTGATCTGCGCGGTGAGGTGGTCGTTGGCGATCGTGATCAGGTCGGTCATTGGGGTCCTTCCTTCGTGGTCGAACATGCGGGTCTTCAAAACGCTCATCGGACAACCCGGCGGCCCCACCCCGGCGAAGGCCGGGGTCCAGTTGGAAAGGTGGAAGTAACGAGAGACTGTCCGCCGTTACACCCGTTCCTCAACTGGGCCCCGGCCTTCGCCGGGGTGGTGTTGGAGGGTGAGGAGACGCTCAGACGCGCAGGCTCGCGCCCTGCTTCGCTGCCGCCGCGACGACCTTGTCCGCGACCGCCTTCAGCTCCTCGTCGGTGAAGCTCTTGGCGGTGGGTTGCAGGACGATCTCGACCGCGACCGACTTGTGGCCGTCCTCGACGCCCTGGCCGGTGAACACGTCGAACACGCGCGCCGAGACGATCGCAGCCTTGTCGGCGCCCTTGACCGCACGCACCAGCGCGTCGGTCGCGAGCGCCGCCGGCACGAGGAACGCGAAGTCGCGGCGGACCGCCTGCAACGCCGGCGGCGTGTAGGCCGGGCGCGCGAAGCCCGAAGCGCGCTTGGGCGGGATCGCGTCGAGATAGACTTCGACCGCAGCGACCGCGCCGTCGAGGTCGAACGCCTTGAGCACCAGCGGATGCAGCATGCCGAAGCTCGCCAGCACCGTCTTCGGCCCGAGCCGGAGCGTGCCCGACTGACCCGGATGCCAGGCATCACCCGCCTCCCCCATGACCTGGAGATTGTCGACGGGTGCGCCCGAGGCGGCGAGCAGTGCCAGCGCTTCGGCCTTCGCATCATACGCGTCGAAGCTCGCGGCCTTGCCGTCGCGCCAGCCGCGCGCGGGCC
>NZ_JRVI01000074.1:0-5669 GCF_000783375.1 Sphingomonas sp. Ant20 | reverse complement strand
GGCAGCAACGGGCCGGGGCCGCGGTCGTTCAGCGGCCAGGCCGATGCGGGGCTGGATTTGGGGGGCGATTTCGGCGGGCCCCAGCCGTCGGTCATGTTATGTCCTGTCTCACCGGTGCGCCGCGCACGACGCGAAAGCCGCGCTGCTATGCGATGGCGTCACCGGTGACAATCAGGCGGTCGGCTTAGGCGGGCACGGTTTCCAGCGCCGGATAGTCGATATAGCCTCTGGGCCCTGGCTATACCAGGTCTTCGGGTTATCCTGCGCCAGCGGTGCGCCGGTGCGCAGGCGCTCGGGCAGATCGGGGTTCGCGATGAACGTCCGGCCGAAGCTGATCGCATCGGCATCGCCCTTGTCGAGCTCGGCCTGCGCCTTTTCGAGCGTGTCGTAATCCGAGTTCACGACCAGCACGCCCTTGAAGACCTTGCGGATTGCCGGGCTGAGCTTTGGCACGTCGGTCTTGCCGAAGGTGCCGTCGGGACCCGGCTCGCGCAGCTCGAGGAAGGCGATGCCGAGATCGGACAGCGCCTTGGCGGCGGCGGTGAACAGCGGCTCGGGGTTGCTGTCGTCGACGCCCTGCGAATCGCCATTGGGCGAGAGGCGGACACTGGTGCGATCGGCGCCGGCGACCGAGATCACACGCTCGGTGACTTCGCGAAGCAGGCGGATGCGGTTCTCGATGCTGCCACCATAGTCATCGGTGCGGCTGTTCGCGTTGTCGCGCAGGAACTGGTCGATCAGATAGCCGTTCGCGGCATGGATCTGGACGCCGTCGAACCCGGCTTCCAGCGCGTTCTTCGTCGCCAGCTCATAGTCGTTCAGCAGCCGCGGAATCTCGTTCAGCTCGAGCGGACGCGCGACCTCGAAATCCTTCTTGCCCTCGAACGTATGCGCCTGGCCTTCGGTCTTGGTCGCGGACGACGAGACGGGCTGGCCGCCGATCACCGACGAATGAACCTGGCGTCCCATATGCCAGAGCTGTGCGATGATCCGGCCGCCGGCGGCGTGCACCGCTGCGGTGACGGGCTTCCACGCCTCGACCTGAGCCTGCGTCCACAGGCCCGGCGCGAACGGCCAGCCCAGACCTTCGCGGCTGATGCCGGTGGCTTCCGAGATGATCAGGCCGGCGCTGGCGCGCTGCGTGTAATAGTCGACCATGAGGTCGGACGGGACGGCGTCCTTGTCCGAACGCCCGCGGGTGAGCGGCGCCATGAGGATGCGGTTGGGCGCTTCGACGGCGCCGAGCGTGATGGGATCGAAAAGGCTTGGCATGGGGGCTCCTTAATGCCTGACGGGGGCAAGATAGGACGCTACAGCGCGGCATGCATCGCCCCGCCCCGCAAAGAATATCTAGCGTGCCCGAAACGCCGACGGCGACGACGACCGGCGCCCCCGGTACGCTCGCGTTCGGCGCGCTGCTGATCGCCAATGTCGCGCTCGCATTCGGGCCGTGGTTCGTTCGTGCGACCGAGGTCGGACCGGTCGCGGCGGGTTTCTGGCGGCTGACGCTGGCGGTGCCGTTTCTCGTCCTGCTCGCAGCGCAGCAGGGCGCGCGACCGACGCGGCTCGGGCGCGGCGTCTGGATCGGGCTGATCGCGGGCGGCGTGTGCTTCGCCGCGGATCTCGGCAGCTGGCATCTCGGCATCCTGCGCACCACGCTCGCCAATGCGACGCTGTTCGGCAATGCGGCGACGCTGATGTTTCCGATCTACGGGTTTCTCGTCGCGCGGACCTGGCCGACGCGGACACAGGGCTGGGCGCTGATGCTCGCCGCGGCAGGCGCGGCGCTGTTGCTCGGGCGCTCCTATCAGCTCGATGCGAAGAACCTGGCGGGTGACCTGCTCTGCATCCTCGCGGGGCTGCTTTATACGGTGTATTTCATCCTGATGGCGCGCGCGCGGACGACGCTCGCCCCCTTGTCCGCACTGGTGCTGTCGACCCTGGCGGGCATCGTGCCGCTGCTGGTGTTCGCGCTGGCGATGGGCGAGCGGATCGTACCGGCGCAGTGGGGGCCGCTGATCGGGCTCGCGCTGTGCAGCCAGGTGCTGGGCCAGGGATTGATGATCTATGCGCTCGGGCGGTTTTCGCCGCTGGTGATCGGCATCGCGCTGCTGATCCAGCCGGTCGTCGCAGGGACGGTCGGCTGGCTGGTCTATGGCGAGCGGCTCGGCCTGCCCGATCTGGCCGGCGTGGTGATGGTGGCGATCGCGCTGGTGCTGGTCCGCCGGACGCCGGCCGATCGCCCCCCTATTGAAGAGGCGCTCGACACGCCTGATCTTGGACGGCAGGAGACGGTATGACCCAAGACCTCACGCTCGACGAAATCCGTTCGCTGCTCGCCCCCGGCATCGCCGCCAATGCGGCGTTCGACGGGTGGAGCGACGCGGCGCGCGACATGGCGGCGGACGCGGCGGGAATCGACCGCGACGTCGCCGCGCTCGCCTTCGAAGAGGGACCGGTCGACATGATCGACGCGTGGTTCGCCGATATCGACGTCGCGATGCTCGCAAGCCTGCCGCCCGAGCGGCTGTCGGCGATGAAGATCCGCGCACGGATCGCCGCGCTGATCGAGGCCCGGCTGCAGGCGACCGCCGCCGACCGCGAATCGCTGCGCCGTGCGCTGGCGATCCTCGCCTTGCCGCAGAATCTGACCAAGGCGGGGCGGCTCGGCTGGCGGACGGTCGACACGATCTGGCGCGCCGCGGGCGATGTCGCGACCGATTACAATCATTATACCAAGCGGACGATCCTGCTCGGCGTCTATGCCGCGACCGTCACCGTCTTCCTCGACGACGACAGCGAGGGGTTTGCCGAGACGCGGGCGTTTCTCAGCCGGCGGATCGACGGCATCATGCGGTTCGAAACCGCAAAGTCGGGCTTTCTCAAGCGGACAGAGCATGGCTTCAGCCTGTCGCGGTTCGTCGGGCGGTTGCGCTATCCGGTGGCGTGAGCCGGTCGCGGCGCGCCGTCACGCGGCGATGGAATGCACGCAATCTGCGTCAAGTGCGCGTGCCGGGGCTTCCCTTGGCGATCCGTTACTGATAATCAGTCGCATCATGGACACTCGCCCCGATCGTTCCGTCAGTCTCGAAACGCTGCCCCGCAAGCAGCATGGCATCGTCGCTGCGATCGACTGGGCCAGACTGGCAGGCCCGGAGGCACGCCGGTTGCGCGAACTCGGCTTTGACGAGGGTGTCGATGTCGAGGTTCTTCACCGCGCGACGCTGGGCCAGGGTCCGATCGCCTGCCGGATCGGCCGGATGACCGTCGCATTGCGGCGTGCGGTCGCAGGTGCGATTCGCGTATCACCCACGCCAGCCGCCGCAGAATAATCAGCCTGGCATTATGAACGCAGCACCGCTGGTCGCGCTGGTCGGCAATCCCAATGCCGGCAAGAGCGCGCTGTTCAATGCGCTCACGGGTGCGCGGCAGAAGGTCGGCAACTATCCAGGCGTGACGGTCGAGCGCAAGGCCGGACGGCTGACGCTCGACGACGGCCGCCCGGTCGAGCTGGTCGACCTGCCCGGCGCCTACAGCCTCGAGCCCTCCTCCCCCGATGAGCGCGTCACGCGCGACGTCGTCACCGGAACGCAGGACGGCGAACGCCTGCCCGACGCGCTGGTCGTGGTCGTCGATGCCGCCAATCTCGACAATCACCTGCGCTTCACGCTCCAGCTGATCGCGCTCGGCCTGCCCGTCGTGGTGGCGCTCAACATGGTCGATCTCGCCGAACGCGACGGGTTGAAACTCGATGCGGCGGTGCTTTCGCGAGAACTTGGCGTGCCGGTGATCCCGACCGTCGCGGTCCGCAAACGCGGGCTCGACGCGCTGCGTGCGATCCTGACGCAGACCGTCGTCAACGGTCCGATCCGGCTGCGCAAGTCGGACGGCAGTGTGCAGGACGACATCGTCACGCTGCAGCGGCGCGCGCGCGACATCGCGACGGCCGCCACGCTGTCCGAGACGCCGGTACGGCGCTGGACGCACATGCTCGACGGGGTCGCGCTGCATCCCATCGCCGGGCCGGTGCTACTGCTGGCGATCATGTTCCTGATGTTCCAGGCGGTCTTCAGCTGGGCGCAGCCGTTCATGGACCTGATCGACGGCGGCTTCACGGCGCTGCAGGCGTTCATCACGTCGGAGCTTCCCGATTCGCTGCTCCGGTCGCTGCTGGTCGACGGGGTGATCAAGGGCGTCGGCGCTGTGATCGTGTTCCTGCCGCAGATCCTGATCCTGTTCCTGTTCATCCTCGTGCTCGAGGCGAGCGGTTATATGGTCCGCGCGGCGTTCCTGATGGACCGCGTGATGGCGAGCGTCGGGCTGTCGGGGCGCGCGTTCATCCCGCTGCTGTCGAGTTTCGCCTGCGCGATCCCCGGGATCATGGCGACGCGGACGATCGACGACGAGAAGGACAGGCTGACGACGATCCTGATCGCGCCGCTGATGACCTGCTCCGCGCGGCTGCCGGTCTACACGCTGATCATCGGCGCATTCATTCCCAACACGCAGGTCCTGCCGTTCGTCGGCCTTCAGGGGCTGGTGATGCTCGGGCTGTACGTGATGGGCATCGTCGGTGCGTTCGTCGCCGCGCTGGTGCTGCGCCGGACGGTCACCAAGGGCGTGTCGTCGGGCTTCATGATGGAGATGCCGAAATATCAGTGGCCGCAGTGGCGCGACGTCGGCATCGGCCTGTGGAGCCGCGCGCAGATCTTCCTGAAGCGTGCGGGCGGCATCATCCTGGTGTCGACCGTGATCCTGTGGGTGATGCTGAGCTTTCCCAAGCCGCCTGAAGGCAGCAAGGTGTCGCCGGTCGATTATTCGGCGGCGGGACGGATCGCCAACGGCATTGCCCCGGTGTTCGCGCCGATCGGCTTCAACCGCGACATCGTGCTTGCACTGATCCCGGCGATGGCCGCGCGCGAGGTTGCGGTCGCGGCGATCGGCACGGTCTATGCGATCGACGATCCCGACAGCAACCAGGGCGGCAAGGCGATGGTCGAGAATCTGCGCGGCCGCTGGACCCTGCCGACCGCGCTCGCCTTCCTGATGTGGTTCGTATTCGCGCCGCAGTGCATCTCGACGATCGCCGTCACGCGTCGCGAGACGAACGGGTGGAAATGGCCGGCGTTCATGGTTGGCTATTTGTTCGCCGCCGCCTACATCATGGCCGGAATCACATATTGGCTGGCGGTGTTCGCCGGCCTCTGAGGGGCATCATGGCAGGCAGCGTCAACAAGGTCATCATCGTCGGCAATCTCGGCCGCGATCCCGAAAGCAAGCAGTTCCAGAACGGCGGCAAGGTCGTCAATCTGCGCATCGCGACGTCCGAGTCCTGGAAGGACAAGATGTCGGGCGAGCGCAAGGAAAAGACTGAATGGCATTCGGTTGCCATCTTCAACGAAGGCCTCGCCAACGTCGCGGAGAAGTATCTGCGCAAGGGCTCGAAGGTCTATATCGAGGGCGCACTCCAGACGCGCAAATGGCAGGACGCGCAGGGCCAGGACAAGTATTCGACCGAGATCGTGCTGCAGGGCTTCAACAGCGTGCTGACGATGCTCGACGGCCCGAATGGCGGCCAGGGCGGCGGCGCAGGCGGTGGCGGTGGTAGCCGCGGCGGCGGCGACGATTGGGCCGGCGGCGGCAACGCTTTGGCGGCGGCTCGTCAGGCG
>NZ_JRVI01000073.1:0-5769 GCF_000783375.1 Sphingomonas sp. Ant20 | reverse complement strand
GCTGCGCGCCTTGCGAACGCGGCAGGCTCCGCCTCGACGTGGGGGTCGGCGCATGGGTGAGCGCACAGCGGGGCGCGGCACGGGGCGATCTTGGCCCGTCGCTCGGCCTAGCAGCGCCGCTCGGCCGACGATCTGTCCGTCTCGCGCTCGACTGGCGCCAGCGTATCGCCGGCACCGCCCGCCCCGGCTCGGGTCCCGCACTCTCGGTCGGCAGCGACTTCTAGCCGGCCGCTAGCCCCCGCGGCCGGTTTGCGTATAACGACGCGCGTGGACCTGTATCTTCCCATCGCAAACCTGTCGGTCAATGCGCTCGTCATCATCCTGCTCGGCGGCGGTGTCGGGCTCCTGTCGGGGATGTTCGGGGTCGGCGGCGGCTTTCTGACGACGCCGCTGCTGATCGTCTATGGCATCCCGCCGACCGTCGCCGCCGCCTCGTCCGCGAGCCAGGTTACGGGGGCGAGCGTGTCGGGCGTGTTCGCGCATTTCCGCCGCAACGGCGTCGATGTGAAGATGGGCGGCGTCCTCGTCGCAGGCGGCATATTGGGCGCGTTCTTCGGCGCCTGGCTGTTCCGGCTGCTCCAGCAGAGCGGCCAGATCGATACCGTGATCGCGATCGTCTATGTCGTCATGCTCGGCTCTATCGGCGGCATGATGGCGAGCGAATCGATCGGGACGATCCGCCGCGCGCGGACCGGCCGCCCCGCCAAGCCGCGCAAGCGACGCCATCACCCGCTGGTCGCCGCGCTGCCGCTGCGCACGCGATTCTACGCCTCGGGCCTGTATATCTCGCCGCTCGCGCCGTTGCTGCTCGGCTTTTCGACCGGGATCCTGACCATGTTGCTGGGGATCGGCGGCGGGTTCATCCTGGTACCGGCGATGATCTATCTGCTCGGCATGGCGACGTCGGTGGTGGTCGGAACCTCGCTGTTCCAGACGCTGTTCGTCACCGCGGTGGCGACGATGGTGCATGCGACGACGACCAAGGCGGTCGACATCGTGCTGGCCGGGCTGCTGCTGATCGGCTCGGTCGTCGGGGCGCAGATCGGTGCGCGGTTCGCGACCAAATTCCGTCCCGAATATCTCCGTCTCGGGCTCGCCGTGATGGTGCTGCTCGTCGGCGCACGGATCGTGCTCGGGCTGGTGTGGCGGCCCGAGGAGATCTTCTCGGTCACGCTGTCGTGAAGCCCGGCGCGCCGCTCCTCCTGCTCGCGCCGCTGCTGATGGCGCAGGCCAAGCCGGTGCTCGTCCCCGACGTGTCGCAGCGCAATATCGAAATCGCCTACAGCTTCACCGGCGCCGAACTGCTGCTGTTCGGCGCGATCCTCTATCCCGGCGGGCGCCTGCCGAGCGGCGAGAGTCCCACCGACATCGTCGTCGTCGTCAAGGGGCCGACCCAGTCGATCGTGATGCGCGAGAAGGAGAAGGTCGCCGGCATCTGGGTCAACACGTCGCGGCTGCGCTATCGGTCCGCGCCCAGTTTCTATGCGATCGCCTCGTCCAAGCCGATCGGGCGGCTGGTCGACGACCGCACCCGGGCGATCTACGAACTCGGCCTCGACAGCCTGCAATTGTCGCCCGCGTCGAGCGCGCCGATTCCGACGCAGGACCGGTTCCAGCGCGGCCTGGTCGACCTGAAACGGCGTGCCGGGCTGTATTACGAGGCGCCGGGCGCAGTCGAGATCACCGATGACGTGCTGTACCGCGCGCGGGTTTCAGTGCCCGCGCGCGTACCGGTCGGGCGCTTCACCGCGGAAACCTTCCTGATCCGCGACGGCCGTGTGCTGGCCGCGGCGGTGCGCGACATCGACATCCGCAAATCGGGGTTCGAACGCTTCGTCGCGCGCGCGGCCGACCGGTCGGCGATCGCCTATGGCCTGGTCGCGGTCTTTCTCTCGATCTTTCTCGGTTGGGCGGCCGGCTGGATCGCGCGCCGGGTCTGAGGCGCGCGAACGCTCACGCATTCTTTACCCGTGCGCGGCATGGATGCGGACATCTGGCAAAAGCCGGAGGATCGAGGACCGACCGCCTATGACCGACATGCCCGCCGCCCATCTGTTCCAGCGGGCGATTGCCGCCGCGGCGATCGTGGACGGCGCGGGGCCGGACGCACACCCGGGGGGACAGGCCGACGTCCCGATCGGCGTCATATCCGCGATCGCCGGTGCCAGCAGCCGGGTCCTGCTCGACCGGACCGCGATCGCGCCGCTGCTCGCGCACTCCGACGCGGTGCTGGCCGCCGCCGGCCAGGTCGGCAGCCAGGTCAAGATCCGGGTCGGCACGTCATGGATCATCGCCAATGTCCGCTCGCTCGCGCTCGAGGCGGCGATGGGCAGCGTCATCGCGGGCGAGATCGATTTCCTTGGCGAGGGGGACGAGGACCGGGCGACCGGCGCGTTGTACGGATTCCGCCGCGGCGTGACGCGCTATCCCATGCCGGGCTGCGAGGTGTTCGCGGTCACGACGCGCGACCTGCGCGAGGTCTATGCCGCCGAGGACCGCGCGAACATCGCGATCGGTACCGTCTATCCGACCGCCGACGTTCCCGCCGCGCTGTATGTCGATGCGATGCTGGGCAAGCATTTCGCGCTCGTCGGCTCGACCGGCACGGGCAAATCGACCGCCGCCGCGCTGATCCTGCACCGGATCTGCGATCTCGCGCCGCAGGGGCATATCGTGATGATCGACCCGCACGGCGAATATGCCGCCGCCTTCGGCACGAACGGCGCGATCCACGACGTGTCGAACCTGCAAATGCCCTATTGGCTGATGAACTTCGAAGAGCATTGCGAGGTCTTCCTGACCAGCACCGGGGAACAGCGCCAGTTCGATGCGGACATCCTCGCCAAATGCCTGCTCGCCGCCCGCGCCAAGAGCCGGCTCGGCCAGGCGATCGCAAAGCTCACGGTCGACGCGCCGATCCCCTATCTGCTCAGCGACCTGACCGGGATCATCAGCCTCGAAATGGGCAAGATGGACCGCGCCGGCGACACCAGCCCCTATCTGCGGCTCAAGGGCAAGATCGACGAGATCAAGGCGGATCCGCGCTATGGCTTCATGTTCTCGGGGATGCTCGTCGCGGACACGATGGCGGCGTTTCTCCAGCGGATCTTCCGCCTGCCCGGCGACGGCCGGCCGATCTCGATCATCGACGTATCGGGCGTGCCGTCGGACATCACCGCCGTCGTCGTCGCGATGCTCGCGCGGATGACGTTCGACTTCGCGATCTGGTCGCGCAACGAGCCGCAGCGACCGATCCTGCTCGTCTGCGAGGAGGCGCATCGCTACATCCCGAACGATCGTCAGGCGGAAAGCTCGGTCGGGCGGATCCTCGGACGGATCGCCAAGGAGGGTCGCAAATACGGCGTTTCGCTCGGGTTGATCACGCAGCGCCCGTCCGATCTGGCGGAAGGCGTCCTGTCGCAGTGCGGGACGATCGTCGCGATGCGGCTCAACAACGAACGCGATCAGGCCTTTGTCCGCGCGGCGATGCCCGAGGGCGCACGCGGCTTTCTCGAATCCATCCCCGCGCTGCGCAATCGCGAGGCCATTATCTGCGGGGAGGGCGTGACGATTCCGATCCGCGTCGCGTTCGACGATCTCGAGGATACGCGCCGCCCCGCCTCGAGCGATCCGCTCTTCTCGGCGCTGTGGCGCGATGTCGGCGGCGAGGAGCAGATCATCGACCGGACGATCCTGAAATGGCGCGCGCAGGGCAAGTGAGCCGGCTGTCGGTCGTCGTGGCGGGAGCTAATCGCGGCGGCGCCTAGGCGGCGTAGTCAGTTTCGGTGATCTCGTTGTCCGCCATCAGCCGCAGCCGGTTGATCAGGCGGCATGCGATCTCCGACTTGCCGGGCCCGTTCGGGGTGGCGAGCATCGGGATGAGCTGCTGGTCGACGAACGTGTCGGGACCCGAATAGGCCAGTGAAAAGCGCCGGAACCCCCGGTCGAGGCCGATCATGTCCGTGATGATCGTCACGTCGCTATGGCGCCGGTCGGCGCTCAGCCGCGCGAGCAGATTGGAGATCGCCGGATCCGGTCCCTCGACCAGCTGGACGAAGTGCAGATCGGTGATGATCAGCGCGCCGGTGATGCCGGCCTGTGCGTTCCGCGCGCTGGACTCGTTGACGATCTCCATCAGCGCGCGCTGATCCATCGCGATATCGGGCTTGATCTTGCTCAGATACAGCACCGTCCGCAAGGCCGGCACGGGCGTCGCGCGGGCGGGCCGGATCGCGGTGACGGGTGTCGGGCGCGGTTGCGGCTGGCTGGCACCGCGCAGGGCCCAGTCCTGCTCGCGGCGCATCGCGCGTCCCGGAACATAGCCCTGGATCGAAATGAGCCGTCCGGTCGCGGTCGAGGAGAGCCCTGTCTGCATGATCGTCACATATCCGGTAAAGCGATGGTGCATCCCGCCTAGCATGGTGCATGACAGCACTGTAATATCGTAGAATTACGAACCGGACTTTAGTATGGGCGCCGCATCCGTGATCAGGATCGACAGCGGCCTAGTCTGCGCGAATTCGAAAAGATGATCGATCAATAGTGCGCGCAGTTGGTACGGCCATCTGCGGGGACTCGACGCCGGTTGCAGACACGTACGGCGCGGCGCGCGTCGCTAGGTGCCGGTGCGGACCGCGAGCAGGCGGGCGACCCGCGCCTTGAACGCGCGCAATGCCGGGCCGGACAGCTGTGCCGCGCTCGCCAGCGATACCGATCGCGGATTGATCGCGCCGCCGTTCCTCCACACTTCCCAGTGGAGATGCGGCCCCGTCGACATACCGGTCGAGCCGACATAGCCGATGACCTGGCCCTGGCGTACGCGCGTGCCCGATGCGACCGCGATCCGGCTCATATGGCCATAGCCGCTCGCCAGACCGCCGCCGTGGACGAGCTTGACGAAATTGCCATAGCCGCCGGTCCGGCCCGCGAAGCTCACCACCCCGTCGGTCATCGCGTGGATCGGCGCGCCCCGCGGCGCCCCGATGTCGAGTCCCTTGTGCATCCGCGTGAAGCCGAGCAGCGGATGCACGCGCAGGCCGAAACCGGACGTGATGCGGCCGATCACCGGCATGCCCGACACAGCGCGGCGTTCGGTCTGGCCATTGGCGTCGAACCAGCCGCCGCGGCCAGCGTCGTCACCCTCTACCGCGTCCGGATCCGCCTGTGGGTCGGTCGTGGTGGTCGGTGCGAAGCGGACGAGTTGCAGCGTGCGCCGTCCCTGGTCGATCCCGGCGAACAGCAGCGCGCCGATCCGCGTTTCCCCGGTCGCGGCGCGTTCGCGGGCGACGATCAGGTCGAAACGGTCCGTGGCGCTGACGTCGCGCCCGATCGACAGCCGTGTCGCGATCGCCTTGATATAGGTCTCGACCGCCTTGGCGGACACGCCGGCGGCGCGCATCGACCGGTACAGGCTCGATCCGGCAAGCCCCTGGATCCGCAGCGGGGTGCGGTCGACCGCGATCGCCGTGCGCGTCATCGCCAGACCCGCTGCGGTGCGGTGCAGCGACACGTCTAGGTCGAACCGCGCGCGCACCGCGAGCGAGTCGAGTGGGCGCGCGACCGTGCGATCCGCGCGCCGGCCCAGCGTCAGCGCGATCCGCGTGCCCGCCGGGATCGCGCCGGGATCGACCGTCTGCGCGATCAGCGCCGATGCAGCACTGGCGTCACGCCGGCTGACGCCCGCGCGGATCAGGACCCGGTCGAAGGCATCGCCCTGACCCAGTGTCGCGGCAAGGTCGACGCTCGGCCGTTCGGGTGCCTGCGCGAGCG
>NZ_JRVI01000072.1:0-10470 GCF_000783375.1 Sphingomonas sp. Ant20 | reverse complement strand
CGGCGGCGATCTGGACAACGGCATAGAGACGGCGGCGGCCCGGCCGGTCGACGAACGGCTGGACCAGCGCCTCGGTGCCGAGCGCGTCGTCCTTCCACAGATCGACGTGGCGCCGCGGCTGGAGCAGCCCGAGCAGTCCGTCGCCGACCATGAAGATCGCCGCCATCTCCGCGGCGCGGGCGGGCCACGGGTTCACCTGCGCACGCAGGAGCCCAGGGTCGGGCGCGGCGACGGTCGCGGCTGCTGGGCCCCCGCTTTCGCGAGGGACCGGGGATGCGTCGGTCATTGCGGTTTCGCCTTCGCTGCCTGTGCGGATTTCCACGCGGCAACCTCCTCGAGCGCGATGCTCCGCCGCAGGACCAGCGCATCGGGGTCGATCACGACATGCGCGCCCTTCGGCACGGCGAGCGTCGCGGTGCCCGTGGTCATCGGCAGCGTCCGCGTCTTGCCGTCGACCTGCACCTCGACCGGTAGCGGGAAGCGGCCATTGCCCGGCACCTTCCACGCCAGCGTCAGCGTGGTGCCGGTACGTGTCTCGATCAGCTCGGGCAGCGCCGCCTGGCGAAGGTACACGTCGAAGAACCAGCCATAATCCTTGCCGGTGACGCGGCGGACGATCGCCTCATACTCCTTGGTCGAGCCGAAGCGGGGGGTGAAGTTGCCGGGCTTCGGATCGGGGCGGCCATAGACCGCGCGGCGCGTCACGTCGAAAAAGGCGGTGTCGCCGATCAGGTTGCGCAGCGTGTGCAGCATCCACGACCCCTTGTTGTAGATGTCCTGCCCGGCGCCGCCCTTGTCGAGCTCGTACACCTCCTCCTCGGTGGTGATCCGCTGCTGGGTCATCGGCATGCGGTTCATGATCGCCCCGCGCTCACCCTGCAGCATCGTCGCATAGCGCGCGCGCCCCTCGCGCCACTGGCCGTAGAGCGGCTGCATATAGGTGCCATAGCCCTCGTGCAGCCAGTAATCGTCCCAGTTGGCCGCGGTCAGCTGGTTGCCGAACCATTCATGCGCGAATTCATGCTGGAACAGCCAGTCGAACCCCTCCGGCGCTTGGCATAGTCGTTGCCGTACGCATTGATCGTCTGGTGCTCCATGCCCTTGTGCGGGGTCTCGACGACGCCCAGCTTCTCGTCGCCGAACGGGTAGGGGCCGATCATGCTCTCGAAAAAGTCGAGTGTCGGGGCGAATTCTGCAAACAGCTTCTCCGCCTGCGGCTTCTCGCCGGGCAGATACCAGTAGAACATCGGAATGCTGTTGCCGAAGCGGCTCTTATAGGTGCCGCGGACCTCCTCATACGGCCCGACGTTGAGCGCGATGCCGTAGGTGTTGGGGTGCTTGGCGCGCCAGTTCCAGGTGGTGCGGCCGTCGGCGAACGTGTCGACGCCGACCAGCACGCCGTTCGACGGCGCCTTCAGCCCCTTGGGCACGGTGATGTGGAGATCGACCAGCGCAGGCTCGCCGGTCGGAAAATCGAGGCACGGCCAGAACAGGTCGCAGCCATAGCCCTCCGCCGTGGTCGCGAACCAGGTGCGCCCGTCGGGGGTCTTCGACCAGACCATGCCGTCGTCCCACGGCGCCTTTACCGCGACATGCGGCGTGCCCCCATAGGTGATCGTCGCGGTCACCTTCCCGCCCGCCGGCACCGGCCGGGGCAGCGTGATCGTCAGCCGCCCCTCCGGATTGGTCCAGGCGGAGGCGGGTAGTGCGACGCCGTCAATCGCGATGGCGCTCACCGGCAGGTTGCGGTCGAGATCAATCGGCAGCCGCGCCACGGCCGCGCGCGCGGTAAATTGGAGCGTTGCCACGCCGTTCAGCCGCTGCGCATCGGGCAGCACCTCAAAGGCGAGGTCGGCATGGTCGAACTGCAGCGCGGTCTGTTCGGGGGTGAGCACACCCCCCGAACGCTGCGTCTGCGCGGTGATAGCGGGTTCCCCCTTGCGCGGCAGCTGCGCGGAGGCCGGGGGGAATGGCGAGCAGCGCGGTGCAGCTGGCGGCGAGGAGGAGGCGCGGGATCATGCGGCGCGTTGTTGCGCGGCGGTCGGATCGATACAAGAGCGATAGGCGCACCCGTGATAGGACGGCACGGTGTGACGGAGTCCCGGACCGCGTGTGGGGGCGCTTCGGCGATTACGTAGCCCGGCGATTGATGGATCCGCCATCCTCACCATATAATGAGCTGACGCCGACCTTGTTCGGTCCGGTACCGGAGCTTGCATGACCCACTATCCCGTTCTTCCGTTGCGCGATATCGTCGTGTTTCCGCACATGATCGTTCCGCTGTTCGTCGGCCGCGAGAAATCGGTCGCGGCGCTCGAGGCGGCGATGGCGGCAGAAAAGGAGATCTTCCTGGTCGCGCAGCTCGACCCGGCCGAGGATGATCCCGCGCGCGACGATCTCTATACGATGGGCGTGACCGCGACCGTCCTCCAGCTGCTGAAACTGCCCGACGGCACGGTACGCGTGCTGGTCGAGGGCAAGGTCCGCGCGACGCTCGAGACGCTCGACGAGAGCGGTGACTTCCTCACCGCCGAAGTCGCGACGGTGGCCGACACCGAGGTCGAGGGGCCCGAGATCGCGGCGTTGATGCGCTCGGTCGTCGACCAGTTCGAGAATTACGCCAAGCTCAACCGCAAGCTGCCCGCCGAGACCGCGACCCAGCTGTCCGAGATCACTGAGGCCGCCCGGCTGTCCGATGCCGTAGTCGCCAACATCCAGATCAAGGTCGCCGACAAGCAGGCGATGCTGATGCAGACCGACCCCGCCAAGCGCCTCGAAATGGCGTTTGCGGCGATGGAGGGCGAGCTCGGCGTCTTGCAGGTCGAGAAGAAGATCAAGAGCCGCGTCAAGCGCCAGATGGAAAAGACGCAGCGCGAATATTACCTCAACGAGCAGTTGAAGGCGATCCAGCGCGAGCTCGGTAACGAGGGTGACGAGGGCGAAGGCGACGAGATCGCCGAGCTGACTCAGAAGATCGCGACGCTCAAGATGAGCAAGGAAGCGCGCTCCAAGGCGACCGCCGAGCTCAAGAAGCTGAAGACGATGGCGCCGATGAGCGCCGAGGCGACCGTCGTGCGCAACTATCTCGACGTGCTGCTGGGGCTCCCCTGGGGCAAGAAGTCGAAGATCAAGAAGGACATCTCGGCGGCCCAGGCGGTGCTCGACGAGGATCATTATGCGCTCGAGAAGGTCAAGGACCGGATCATCGAATATCTCGCGGTGCAGGCGCGCACCAACAAGCTGAAGGGGCCGATCCTGTGCCTCGTCGGCCCTCCGGGCGTCGGCAAGACCTCGCTCGGCAAGTCGATCGCAAAGGCGACGGGTCGCGAGTTCATCCGCCAGTCCCTGGGCGGCGTGCGCGACGAGGCCGAGATTCGCGGTCATCGCCGCACCTATATCGGCTCGCTGCCGGGCAAGATCGTCACCAACCTGAAGAAGGCGGGGGCGTCGAACCCGCTGTTCCTGCTCGACGAGATCGACAAGCTCGGCCAGGATTTCCGCGGTGATCCCGCGTCGGCGCTGCTCGAGGTGCTCGACCCCGAGCAGAACGGCAAGTTCCAGGATCATTATCTCGAGATCGACCTCGATCTGTCGGACGTGATGTTCGTGACGACCGCGAACACGCTCAACCTCCCCCAGGCGCTGCTCGACCGGATGGAGATCATCCGCCTCGAGGGCTATACCGAGGATGAGAAGGTCGAGATTGCCGAGCGGCACCTGATCGCGAAGCAGATCGAAGCGCACGGCCTCAAGGACGGCGAGTTCGTCCTGACGCAGGAGGGGCTGCGCACGCTGATTCAGCAGTACACCCGCGAGGCGGGCGTGCGGACGCTCGAGCGCGAGATCGCCAAGCTCGCGCGCAAGGCGCTGCGCCGGATCCTCGAGGGCAAGGCGACGAGCGTGACGATCACGCCCGACAACATCGCCGAGTTCGCGGGCGTGCAGAAATATCGCCACGGCCTGTCCGAGACCGAGAACCAGATCGGCGCGGTCACCGGGCTCGCCTGGACCGAGGTCGGCGGCGAATTGCTGACGATCGAGAGCGTCACCGTGTCGGGCAAGGGCGCGGCGAAGCTGACGGGGACGCTCGGCGACGTGATGAAGGAGTCGATCGAGACCGCGTTCAGCTACGTCAAGGCGCGTGCGCCGAGCTATGGCATCAAGCCGTCGCTGTTCAACCGCAAGGACATCCACATCCATCTGCCCGAAGGCGCGACGCCCAAGGACGGGCCGTCGGCGGGTGTCGGGATCGTCACGTCGATCGTCTCGACGATGACGGGCGTGCCGGTCCGGCGCGAGGTGGCGATGACCGGCGAGGTGACGCTGCGCGGCCGCGTGCTGCCGATCGGCGGGCTGAAGGAGAAGCTGCTCGCGGCACTGCGTGGCGGCATCACCACCGTGCTGATCCCGCAAGAAAACGAGAAGGACCTCGCGGACATTCCGGCGAACATCAAGGAGGGGCTGAAGATCATCCCCGTTGCCCATGTCGACGAGGTGTTGCGGCTTGCCCTGACCGAACCGCTCGAGGCGATCGAGTGGACCGATGCGGACGAACTGGCGGCCTTGCCGCCCGCGCCGATCCCGCCGGTCGGGGGTGGTCTTCACCACTGAGCGCATCCGGCGCGGTATTTCGCCGCGTCACGATGGCCGTTACCGAACCGCGCGGTTAGAGCGTCGCGCGGCGGTTTCGTTTGACAGCAGACGATACCGCCGCGTTACTGCCTGGAAATTGGCGCCGCGATTCCATCGCTGCCGATTCGGTATTTGTTTGGGGGATTAACTGTATGAACAAGCAGGAACTGATCGCGACGGTCGCGGACACGTCGGGGCTGGTCAAGGGCGATGCGGTCAAGGCCGTCGAAGCCGTTTTCGACGCGATTTCGGCCGCGCTGAAAAAGGGCGAGGAAGTCCGGCTGGTCGGGTTCGGCACCTTCTCGGTCTCGAAGCGCAAGGCTTCGACGGGACGCAACCCGCGCACCGGCGAGCCGATGACGATCAAGGCGTCGACCCAGCCCAAGTTCAAGGCGGGCAAGGGGCTGAAGGATTCGGTCAACTGATCGACCGATCATGACCGACAGGGCTGGACAGCGCGGCATACCGCGCTTAAAGGCCCGCTTCCGAACCAGTTTCGGGCGCGTAGCTCAGCGGTAGAGCACACCCTTCACACGGGTGGGGTCACAGGTTCAATCCCTGTCGCGCCCACCAGATTTACGCCGGTCCTCTCCATTGCGAGCGGGCCGGCGTTTCTGTTTTCGGGGTTCTTTCAGTGCCTTAGTCGATCTTTGGCGCTTCTGTGATCGACTGCGTGAATGTACTAGATCGGCATTCTGCATTTCACGCTGCGCCGCAGCATCCCATATATGATGCGTCGCACAATTCTAAGGAGCTACCCCATGTCGATCATCGGCACCCAGCTGAAGCCGTTCACCACCCAGGCCTATCGCCAGGGCAAGTTCATCGAGGTGTCGGACGCCGACGTCACGGGCAAGTGGGCGGTCTTCTTCTTCTACCCGGCCGATTTCACGTTCGTCTGCCCGACCGAGCTCGAGGATCTGGCCGACAATTATGCCGCGTTCCAGAAGATGGGCGTCGAGGTCTACAGCGTGTCGACCGACACCCATTTCTCGCACAAGGCCTGGCACGACACGTCGCCGGCGATCGGCAAGATCGATTACACGATGCTGGGCGATCCGTCGGGCACCATCACGCGCAACTTCGACGTGATGCGCGAAGGCCAGGGCCTGGCCGATCGCGGCACCTTCGTCGTCGATCCGCAGGGTGTGATCCAGCTGATGGAGATCACCTCGGAAGGCGTCGGCCGCAACGCGATGGAGCTGCTGCGCAAGGTCAAGGCCGCACAGTATATCGCAGCGCACCCCGGCGAGGTCTGCCCCGCCAAGTGGGAAGAGGGTGAGACCACGCTCGCCCCGTCGCTCGATCTCGTCGGCAAGATCTGAGCCACTGACGGAGCCGGTCGCCCGGCTTCGTCACCAAAGGGGGAGGGGTTCGCTCCTTCCCCGGCCTGCCGGACTTCGGTCTGGCAGCCACCCTGCCGCATGACGCCCTGATGTCGTGCGGCACGGTGGACTCCGGACCCGGTCTGGGGTGACGATTTTCGCGACGGCAGCCCGCCGCGCGTCCCTTTCACCAGACAGGAGAGCGTCCGTGCTCGATGTGAACCTTACTGCGCAGCTCAAGACCTATCTGGCGAACATCGTCCAGCCGATCGAACTCGTCGCCTCGCTCGACGACGGCGCCAAGTCGCGCGAGCTCGAGGGCCTGCTGACCGAGATCGCGGCACTGTCCGATTCGGTGACGATGGTCCGCAAGGATGACGACAAGCGCCGCCCGTCCTTCATGATCCGCCGCGCCGGGACCGATATCGGCGTGCGCTTCGCCGGCATCCCGATGGGGCATGAGTTCACTTCGCTGGTGCTCGCACTGCTGCAGGTCGGCGGGCATCCGTCGAAGCTGACGCAGGAAGTGATCGAGCAGGTCCGCGGGCTCGACGGCGATTTCGCGTTCGAGACCTATTTCTCGCTCAGCTGCCAGAACTGCCCCGAGGTGGTGCAGGCGCTGAACCTGATGAGCGTGATCAACCCGCGGATCAGCCATGTCGCGATCGAGGGCGGCGTGTTCCAGGACGAGGTCACGAACCGCAACATCCTGTCGGTGCCGGCGATCTTCCTCAACGGCGAGCCGTTCGCGCAAGGCCGGATGAGCGTCGAGCAGGTCGTCGCGAAGCTCGACACGGGCAGCACCGCGCGCGCGGCCGAGAAGATCGCGGGCAAGGATCCGTTCGACGTGCTCGTCGTCGGTGGCGGCCCCGCCGGCGCGGCAGCGGCGATCTATGCCGCGCGCAAGGGCATCCGCACCGGAATAGCGGCCGAGCGCTTCGGCGGTCAGGTGCTCGACACCATGTCGATCGAGAACTTCATCTCGGTCGCGCATACCGAGGGGCCCCAGCTCGTCGCGCACATGGAGCAGCATGTCGCCGAATATGGCGTCGACGTGATGAACCTGCAGACCGCGAGCAAGCTGATCCCCGCGACTCAGGTCGGTGGTCTGCACGAGGTGCAGCTCGCGAGCGGCGCGTCGCTGAAGGCGCGGACCGTGATCCTGTCGACCGGTGCGCGCTGGCGCCAGATGAACGTGCCGGGCGAGGAAGCGTATCGCAACAAGGGCGTGACCTATTGCCCGCATTGTGACGGCCCGCTGTTCAAGGGCAAGCGCGTCGCGGTTATCGGCGGCGGCAATAGCGGCGTCGAGGCGGCAATCGACCTGGCGGGCCTCGTCGCGCATGTCACGCTGATCGAATTCGACAGCGATCTGCGCGCCGACGCGGTGCTCCAGCGCAAGCTCGCCAGCCTGCCCAACGTCAAGGTCGTCACCTCGGCGATGACCACCGAGGTGCTCGGCGACGGCAAGCAGGTGACGGGGCTCAGCTACAAGGATCGCAACCACGATACGCTGCATCAGGTCGAGCTCGAGGGGATCTTCGTGCAGATCGGACTGGTGCCCAACACCGAATGGCTGACCGACACGGTCGCGCTGACGATGCGCGGCGAGATCGAGGTCGATCACCGCGGCGAGACGTCGATCCCCGGCGTGTTCGCGGGCGGCGACGTGACGACCGTGCCGTTCAAGCAGATCGTGATCGCGATGGGCGAAGGCTCGAAGGCGGCACTGGCGGCGTTCGACTACATGATCCGGCTCGCGCCCGAAGAGCAGGACGCACTCGCAGCCTGAGGGGCGGGGGGCTTCTCCCCCGTCCGTCATCCCGGACCCAGGGTCACGCGCGTCGGCGTTCGTGGCTCTGGATCCTGACTTTCGTCAGGATGACGATATGTGTGGGGCAAACGTCACCCGCCGTCGTCATCCTGGACTTGATCCAGGATCCAGAGTTGCGGGCGGTGGCGCGTGTGGCTCTGGGTCCTGAGGTTCGTCAGGATCACGGTGTGGCGAGGCAGCGGCCGAAAATCTCGCCAGCACAAATGAAAAAGGCCGGGGAAATCCCCGGCCGTTTCCTCACTTCTTCTTGGCTTTGCGCGCCGCATATTTGGCGTCGCGGAGCGCCTTCTTGTCGGCGTCGGACATTTGCGACTTGGCTTCTGCCTCGAGCGCACGGGCTGCAGCTTCGGCAGCGGCGGCCTTCTTGGCGGCCTTGGCCTCCTCTTCGGCGTCGCGCTTGGCCTGGCGCTTGGCGCGCTCGGCCTCCTCCTTGGCGGCGCGGGCGGCGGCGCGCTCGGCGGCGACCGCCGGATCGATCGCAGGCTTGGCGCGCAGTTTCTCGAGCGCCTTCAGCTTCGCGTCGTTCGCAGAGGCGGTACGTTCCTGAAAACCGGGGTCCTTGAAAGAGGCCATACTCGTCGAAAATTCCTGTAATCGCGGTGAAATCCGCGGGATTGCCCGGATAAGGGCCTTGCTAGCGTCCGTGCCCCTTAAATCATTGTGCCGCGCAGCGAAAGCGGGGTGATGCACCCCGGGCCCCCGCGATACCGTCCGTCGTCGTCCCGCCCCGGCTCGGCGCGTACCTCGCGGCCCTGGTGTCACATTGCTGAAACACCGCCGTCACTCAGCCGTCATCGAAACCGCATCTCGCTGTCATCTACGCCGCCTAACCGCCGTTGAGAGATCGGCAGGGGGACCCGAGTCGATCCACGCAATCAATGATCGACCGGGAGTTCCGTGAATGACCAGCTTCAAGCGCATCGGCCTTATCCTGCTGACGAGCACCGCCTGTGCGGCGCTGTCGGCATGCGGAGGCGCGGACAGCGTCGCGTCGCCGGGTGCGGGCACCATCGTGATCCCGCCGGCAACGCCGACCCCGACGCCGACCCCCACGCCGACGCCGACGCCCAGCGCGATCACCGCGGCACAGTTCGCCGCCCCGACCACGGTCAACACCATCACGATCACGCCTGACGAGCAGCTCGCGGTCGTCAACGCCGGCACGAACAACAATGTCAGCGGCGTCAGCACCGGCCTGAACGGCCTGTATCCGACCTCGGCGACGTCGCTCACCACGCCGATGGATCCGTCGACGCTCAACAGCTTCTTCACCAGCACGAACTTCGTCGGCGCGCTCAACGGCCCGACCGACACCGCGTTCCAGGGCTGGACCTGCAACTCGACCTCGGCCGAATTCGGCGGCTCGGGCGCACGCTGCACCGCGGTGCCTTCGGTCGGCGCGGTCACCGCGACGAGCGTCTGCCCGACCGGCACGACCGATGACGGCCTGGTCGCGACGTTCCGCGCCTGCCGTCTGCCGACCGTGATCAGCGGCACGCTGACGCTGCCGAAGATCGCCGGCGTCTTCTACCGCCTGCGCGGCCAGACCGAGATCGGCACCGATGTCGGCACGACCGGCGCGGACAATGGCGCGATCCTCAACATCGAGGCCGGCGTCGTGATCGCCGCGGATTCGAGCGAGACGACCAACGACCTGCTGATCGTCAACCGCGGGTCGAAGATCAACGCGGTCGGCACCGCCACCGCGCCGATCGTCTTCACCTCGCAGCAGAACCTGGCGTCGAACGGCGTCAGCGACGCGACGCAGGGCCAGTGGGGCGGGATCGTCATGCTCGGCCGCGCACCGGTCGCGGTCTGCGCCACCGGCACCGGCCCGAACAATGCCGCCGGCAGCAGCACGACCTGCCAGCAGGCGATCGAGGGTGTCACCGGGCGCTTCTATGGTGGCCCGACGGCCGCCGACAGCAGCGGCACGATGCAGTACGTCCAGATCCGCTACAGCGGCATCGCGATCAGCGACGGCAACGAGCTCCAGGGCCTGACGCTCGGCGGTACCGGCTCGGGCACCACGCTCAACCACATCCAGAGCCACAATTCGGCGGATGACGGCATCGAGATCTTCGGTGGCACGAGCAACCTGAAGTATATCGCGATCACCGGCGCGGACGATGACGGCTTCGATATCGACAATGGCTATCGCGGCTTCATCCAGTTCATGATCGCCGCCCAGCGCACGCTCGGTGCGACCGCCGACTCCTTCTCGACCGAGATCGATTCGAACAATGCCGAGGACCTGCTGCCGCGCACGTTCGGCCGCTACGCCAACTTCACCTTCATCCAGACGGCGCTGGCCCCGGCCGCGATCCGCCTGCGTGGCGGTGCGGACATGACCTTCGTCAACGGCGTGGTGAAGACCCCGGCCAACGTCGCCTGCGTCAACATGATCGCGGGCGAACAGACGACGGGCGGCCGCACGACGGTCCGGCCGGCGGATGCCGCGCTGCAGGACGTCGGACCGCCGTCGTTCAGCTCGGTCTACTTCGCCTGCCAGGGCCGCTGAGGCGGGCGCCAATTGAATGCGCCGTGATGCCGGGGCGGTCCTTGGGGGACCGTCCCGGCATTCGCCTATGACTTTACGAATCGGGATTACAGGCCATGTCCAAGCGCCGCGCCTACGGAACACTGCTCCTCCTCACCTCGACGCTGGTCGCGCCCGCC
>NZ_JRVI01000071.1:0-4466 GCF_000783375.1 Sphingomonas sp. Ant20 | reverse complement strand
GCGGCGGTGGCGCCGGGCGCGGCATGCCCCCCCAGGTCGTTGGTGAAGGCACCGGCGTCGTAAAGTTCTTCAACGCACAGAAGGGCTTCGGCTTCGTCGTTCGCGATGACGGCGGCGAGGACGTGTTCGTGCACATCAGCGCAGTCGAGCAGGCTGGCATGGTCGCTCTCGCTGAGGGTCAGCCGCTCGGCTTCACGCTCGTTGATCGTGGTGGCCGCATCTCGGCAACCGATCTCAAGATCGATGGCGAGCCGATGGCCGTGACCGATCGTGGTCCGCCGCGTGATCGCGATGCCGGCCCGGGTGCACCCCGTGGCGGTGCCGATCGTGGTGCAGGCGGCGCGCCGCAGCGCCAGCTGACCGGTGAGAAGGCAACGGGTACGGTCAAGTTCTTCAACGCGATGAAGGGCTTCGGCTTCATTCAGCGCGATGATGGCCAGCCTGACGCGTTCGTGCACATCTCGGCGGTCGAGCGTGCCGGCATGGCCACGCTGAACGAGGGCGACAAGCTCGAGTTCGAGCTCGAAGTCGATCGTCGCGGCAAGTATGCAGCGGTCAACCTGAGCGCAGGCGGCTAATCCCGTCCGTCCGGTCATCGGGGTTTTTCGAACCAGCATGACGATCGGACATAGCCTGATAGCGGCCGGTCTCGCACTTGCGGGGCCGGCCGTTGCCGTTCTGGCGCAGGGCGCAACGGCGCCCCAGCCCGCCACGCGCACATTGGCCGCTCCTGCGCCCGCGCCAGCCGTGCCGATCCTGTCGGTCAGCATCGTGGCCCGCTATCCGCACGATGCGACGGCATTCACCGAAGGCCTGTTGTGGCACGACGGCGCGCTCTACGAGAGCACAGGCAAGGAGGGGCAGTCCGATGTCCGCCGCGTCACTCTCGATGGTCGTATCGTCGCGCGCCGCCGATCGATCCGGCACAGTTCGGCGAGGGGCTCGGGCTGTGGAAGAACGAGCTGATCAGTCTGACCTGGCATGACGGCATCGCGCACCGCTGGGACGCCCGCACGCTCAAGCCGACCGGCACCAACCGCTATGCGGGCGAGGGCTGGGGCCTGACGAGCGACAGGGACGGCCTGATCCAGTCCGACGGCAGCGCGTCGTTGATCCTGCGCGATCCCAGGACATTGGCCGAGCGTCGCCGGATCGGCGTGACGATCGACGGACGTCCGCTGACGCAGCTCAACGAACTCGAATATGTCGACGGTGCGATCCTCGCCAATGTCTGGCAGACGGGATATCTCGTCCGCATCGCCCCCGGCACCGGTCGCGTCACCGCGATCATCGACCTGCGTCCGCTGGTTGCCGAGATCGGCGCCCGCGACCGCGACGCGGTGCTCAACGGCATCGCCTGGGATGCCGCGAAGAAGCGGCTGTTCGTCACCGGCAAGCTCTGGCCAACCCTGTTCGAGATCCGGATCAACGGCTAGGGCGCGGGAATCATCCGGCGGAGCGTGTCGATCCGGTCGGCCTCGGCCGCGGGCTTGTCCGTCCGGATCCGCGCGATCCGCGGAAACCGCATCGCAATCCCCGACTTGTGCCGCTTCGACTCCTGCAGCGCGTCGAACGCGATTTCGAGCACCATCGTCTTGGCGACCTCGCGCACCGGCCCGAACCGGTTGAGCGTGTTCTTGCGGACGAACGAATCGAGCATCCGGAGCTCCTCGTCGGTAATCCCCGAATAGGCCTTGCCGACCGGCAGCAGTTCGCCTTCCTCGGTCCAGCAGCCAAAGGTATAGTCCGAATAATAAGAGGACCGCCGGCCGCTGCCCCGCTGCGCGTACATCATCACGCAATCCGCGGTGAGCGGGTCGCGCTTCCATTTATACCACAGCCCGACGCGGCGACCGCCGACATAGGGCGAATCGCGGCGCTTGAGCATCACGCCCTCGATCGCCGAGTCGCGCGCACCCGCGCGCACCGCCTCGAGCGCGGTGAAGTCCACGGCGTCGATGACCTGGCTCAGGTCGAACCGCTCGGCATCGAGCTGCGGCACGAACGCCTCGAGCCGCGTGCGTCGCTCGGTCCAGGGCAGCGCGCGCAGATCCTCGTCGCCATCGATCAACAGGTCATAGAGGCGGACAAAGGCCGGATACTCGGCCAGCATCTTCGCCGACACCGTCTTGCGCCCCAGCCGCTGCTGCAGCGCGTTGAAGCTCGCCGCGCCGCCGCCCTCCTCCAGCGTGCCGCCCTGATGCTCGCCCTTGACCAGCAATTCGCCATCGACCGTCCCCGGCGTGACGAAGGCGGCGGCGATTTCGGGGAAGCTCGCGGTCACGTCGTCGCCGGTCCGGCTGTAGAGTCGCGTTTCACCCGCGACATGGACGATCTGCACGCGGATCCCGTCCCATTTCCACTCCGCCGCATAGTCGGCGAGGTCGACGCGCAGATCCTCCAGACCATGGGCGAGCATGAAGGGACGGAAGACGGGGACGTTGGCGGGGGTCGGTTGCGCGCCATGCCCCTCCGCCCAGGCGAACAGCGTCGGATAGGGGGCTGCCAGGCCATGCCAGACTTCCTCGACCGCATCGACGTCGAGCCCGAACGCATCCGCCAGCGCGGTCTTCGCCAACCGCGACGAAACGCCGATCCGCAGCCCGCCGGTCGCCATCTTGAGCAGTGCGAAGCGCTCCTCCGCATCCGACCGATCTAGCATCGCGGCAAGCGCCGCCGGCGCCTCGGCGCGCGACAGCGTCATCAGCCGGTCGACCACCTGCGAGATCGACAGCGGTTCGGCGGGCACCGGATCCGGTCCCAAGGGCTCGGGCTCTGGCCACAGCAGGGCGACGGTCTCGGCGGTATCGCCGACATAATCGCGGCTCATCCGGAAGAGGACGGGATCGATACGGTCCTCGATCAATCCGCGGATGACCGCCGATTTGACGCCCGGCAGATCGAGATCGCCGGTCAGCGCCGCCATCGCCCAGCCACGATCGGGGTCGGGCGTCACGCGCAGATAATCGCCGATCAGCTTCAGCTTCGCATTGCGCGACCGCGTATAGGTGAGGGCATCGAGGAGCGCGGCGAAAGCATGCATGATCCGACAACGCGCCGCCCGGCACTCGGCTCCGGGCCGGCGTCCACGTCGCTGCGGGCGCTACATCAAAAAGGCCCCCGCCGTTACCGGCGAGGGCCCTGTCGTGGCATTGACGTCGTGGCATCGGCGCGGGCCGATGCCATCTTGTCGCGTCAGTCGATCGCGTTCTTGATTCCCTTGCCGGCCAGCAGGCCGAGCACCAGGAAAATGACGAACAGCGCGATCGCGATGAAGAACAGCACCTTGGCGATGCCGATAAACGCCCCGCCGACGCCGCCAAATCCGAGCAGGGCCAGCACGAGGCCGATGATCAAGAAGGTGATGGCGAGCTTCAACATGGGCATTCTCCTGTTCCTGACAGAACCCGTCCCGCCCATGTCGGTTCCGACACGGGCGGGACGCGCCCGGGTTCAGGCCTTGCGGCTGGCTTCGAACAGGAACCAGGCGCGTTCCTCGGCCTGGTCGGTCCATTCGTCGACGATGCCGCTGGTGGCATTGTCCTTGGCCTCGTCCGCGGCGTCCTTGACGATCCGGAACTGTTCGACGAGCTTCAGATTGTCTTCGCGCAGCTCGGCGAGCATTTCGGTCGGTCCGACGAAATCCTTGTCATTGTCCGGGATGCTCTGGTGGCGCGAAATGTCACCGATCGAGCGCAGCGTCGTGTTGCCCGTCTTGCGGACGCGCTCGGCGATCGCATCGGTCACGCCCAGGATCTGTGCCGCCTGGTCATCGAGCAACAGATGATAGTCACGGAAATGCGGACCCGACATGTGCCAGTGGAAGTTCTTGGTCTTCAGATACAACGCATAGCAATCGGCGAGCGAGGCATTGAGCGCCTCGGCAACCGTCTTCGTGCTGTTGCTGACGAGATCGGTGGGCGTGTCGAGTGCGGGGTTGGTGGCGGGCATCGAAAACTCCATGCATGGGAATGTCTGTGGATCGTTGCGTCAACGAAGCGATAGCCGAAATGCTCCCGCTGCGCATGTGCCATTCCTCATCTGAGTGATCGCCCCGCTAGATCAATCGCGCAGCGCTGAGGCCCAGAATGACCCCCAGGAGCACGAATATCAGCCCGATGCCGGTGCGCAGTCGGGCGAGCGGCCATCGGCGCCACGCGGCTTCACCCATCATCGCCGCGGGGACGATCACCACCAGCGATCCGATCGTCGCGCCTACCGCGGCCAGCATCGGTACGGCACTGCGGAGCGCAAGCGCGGCCACGATGAACTGTATGCCGTCGCCGAACGCGAGGATGAACAGCCCGAGCATCGTGGTGGCGATCGCGCCGGTCCGCCAGCCGCGCAGCGGATCGGGCGCCTTGACCGGCAGCAGCGCACCGCCGCCCTGGAGGATCAGCGCCAGCGCCAGCATCAGCTGTCGCGCATTGGGGGTCAGCAGCGGCGCGACCGCGATCCCGCCCGCG
>NZ_JRVI01000070.1:0-6444 GCF_000783375.1 Sphingomonas sp. Ant20 | reverse complement strand
CGGCGCGGTGGGGCGGGAAGGCGGTATCGGCGCGCTTCAGATCTGCGGCCGGGCGAAGCGGGTCAACTGCATGGTCGACGGCGACACCTTCTGGATGAACCGCACCAAGATCCGCATCGCCGATATCGACACCCCCGAAACGCACCCGCCGCGCTGCAAGGCGGAAGCGCGCGCGGGCCACCGCGCGACGCTCCGGATGCAGGCGCTGCTCAATGCCGGGCCGTTCACGCTGACGCGGATCAAGCGCGATGTCGACAAATATGGGCGCAAGCTGCGGCTGGTGCAGCGCGACGGGCGGTCGCTGGGCGACACGCTGGTCCGCGAGGGTCTCGCGCGGCGTTATGGCGGGGGCAAGCGGTCGCCTGGTGCTGAGCGGGGCTCTGGTCGTCGGCATGTGACGGCACTGGGTTTACGGCGGCGATCACGAAGTCGGGTCAGCCCGTTTGGCTTCCCGCCCTCGCGGAAATGACGACCCTTTCGGGATCAGGCGAGGCGTGCCCCACCGGCCGCGCATTAGGTTGCGTTGCGGATCAGCAGGTCCTTGGCTGCCAGACGCTGATGCAGCGCGTCGGCGGACAGTTCGGAGCCGTTCGGCCAAGCCAGCGCGCCGCCTTCGATGAAGGCGCGGGCGAAATAGGCGGGGTCGGCGAGCGGGCGCGTCATGACCGTGTCGCGGGCTATGAGGTCCGCCGCGGACCAGTGCGCGGCGCTGCCGTCCGAAAAGACGAGGTCCAGCGTATCGTCGCCGGTAATGGCGAGGCGAACGAGGTTAATCACGAACGTCTGCACCGACACTGCTGCGGACCTGGGCCACGTCGGCAAGTGCGGCAGCGATCAACGCCGGGTCGCCGTCTTCGAAGACCGCTTCGAGATAGGCGAGCATTGCGGCATCGCTATCGAGATGCGCGGTAGGGCTCCAGCCGGTCGTTTTGATGGCCATCAGTCTGACTCTCCAAACCTCGGCGATCATCGTCGCCTTGCCGGGATTTGTCACCTGCCGTCTGCAGAACGAGGCCGGCATGAGCAAAGCCCATGCCGTCGGCCGGCGCTGATGGCGCCGCCGGCCGGTCGCGCCGCCGGGGCGGGGTTTAGCGGTCGCTAAACCGCGCGCGGCGCGACTTACTCCGCCGCAACACCCGCCAGTGAGAACATGTCGCCGCCGTCGGCGAGGTCCTCGTTCGCGGCGGGGCCCTTCTTGGCGGTCTGGCGCTTGTCGAAGCTGTCCCAGACGTCGTTCCACTGGCCCTTGGTCGCGGCCTTCGAATATTCGGTGGCGCGCTGTTCGAAGAAGTTGGCATGCTCGACGCCGTTGAGCATCGGGGCGAGCCAGGGCAGCGGGTGCTCGTCGATCATGTAGATCGCTTGAGGCCGAGCTGCGTCATGCGCCAGTCGGCGATGAAGCGGATATACTTCTTGATCTCCTTGGGGGTCATGCCGTTGACCGGACCCATTTCGAAGGCGAGATCGATGAAATTGTCCTCGAGGCGGATCGTCGTCTGGCAGACGTCGGCGATGTCGTCCTTGACCGCCTTGGTGAGGCACTGACGCTCCGCACAGAAGGTGTGGAACATCTTGATGATGCCCTCGCAGTGCAGGCTCTCGTCGCGGATCGACCAGGTGACGATCTGGCCCATGCCCTTCATCTTGTTGAAGCGCGGGAAGTTCATCAGCATCGCGAACGAGGCGAAGAGCTGGACGCCCTCGGTGAAGCCGCCGAACATCGCGAGCGTGCGCGCGATATCCTCGTCATTGTCGACGCCGAAGCTCTGCATATAGTCATGCTTGTCCTTCAGCTCGGCATATTCGAGGAAGGCGCCATATTCGCTCTCGGGCATGCCGATCGTGTCGAGCAGATGGCTGTAGGCGGCGATGTGCACCGTCTCCATGTTGCTGAACGCGGCGAGCATCATCTTGATCTCGGTCGGCTTGAACACGCGGCCGTATTTCTCGTGGTAGCAATCCTGCACCTCGACGTCCGCCTGGGTGAAGAAGCGGAAGATCTGCGTCAGCAGGTTGCGCTCGTGATCGCTGAGCTTCTGCGCCCAGTCGCGGCAATCCTCACCCAAGGGCACTTCCTCGGGGAGCCAGTGGAGCTGCTGCTGGCGCTTCCAGAATTCGAACGCCCAGGGGTATTCGAACGGCTTGTACTGCTTGCGGGCTTCGAGGAGGGACATGGGATACTCCGGGACAAATTTGGGAAATTGAGAAACTAGAAACGGCTTGAACTGGTGATGACGACGACGAGGAACAGCAGCGACGCGATCGGTGCGGCGATCATCAGCACGCGGCCGCGCTGGCGGATCTTGCCGATGTCGAGCGCGCCGGGGTTCCAGCCGGGCGTCGGACCCCAGAAGGTCTCGCCGCGAAAGTCGCCCGACCAGGGATTATGGTCGAGCCGGCTCCAGTGACGGCCGAGGATCATGTTCGCCGCGCAGATGCCGACGACTGCGAGGATCAGGACGAGCGTGTTCACGATTCGAGCGTCCATTGCCACATCGCGCCCGCCGACAGCGCGAGCACGATCGCGCCCGAGGTGAGCATGATGCCGATCATCCGGAAGGCATAGACCTGCTTGTCGCTGCGTCGGGGCTGCGCAGCCGCAACAGCATCGCGACGCCGATGATCCCGAGCAGGGCCGCGACGACAAACATGATGGCGCTGCCATAGGTCATGCGACCAATGCCCGAGACGCGCGTTCTGCACCCGGACCCACCACAGGAGACGCAAAATGGTCGACGCAACCCAGATCAAGGAACACGCTGAAGTCATCGGCGCGGACGGCGTTCATGTCGGTACCGTCGATCATGTCGACGGCGACCGCATCAAGCTGACCAAGAATGATTCGCCGCAGTCGCAGGACGGGCAGGGCGCCAAGCATCACTATATCTCGCTCGGCCTCGTCGCCGAGATCGAGGGTGACAAGGTCCGCTTGAGCGCGACGGGCGCGAACGCGCTGACGTTCGAAGAGAGCGAGTAACCGCGCGGCGCCCTCTCCCGAGCGGAGGGGGCGCGCCGAGTACGCGACAGGGGCGTTCCGGAACGATCCGGGGCGCCCTTTTCGCGTCGTGCGTGCACGGCTGCGGGCCGTGGCACAGGGCACCCGAATCGGGGTGGCGTCGGCCGATGTCCGCCCGGCGGCAGAGTGCGATTTGCTGCGCATGTCGTCTCCGTCCTAGCTGGGCCCGGCGTCGCCGATGGGCGGCGCTGCGTGACGCCATTTATCTACATGATCGGGCCGGATATCGCTATGCACTTATTTCGATAAGAGCCGCGAATTATCCAACTTGCACCTAGGGATGGTGTGGTCGGGGCCGTTTCGACACCAGATACGGGATCGGGCGTCGGGACGCGCTCGGGTGGTCGAGACCCCTGCGAGCCCGCGGAATTCCGCGGGTTTCGGGGCCGCACAGGCGCTGTCCGGGCCCCGAAATGACGCGATCAGGCTGCTTCGGGGTCGTCGTCGACCGGGGCCGCGCGCCCTGCGGTCGGGAGCAGTGCGGCAAGCGCTGCGATCGCGTCGCCGGTGAAGTGCCGGACCGCGCCCTCGGGCCCGATCTGGAGCGCGTGCTCGGGCGTCAGCGTCGCCGCGCGCTGATGCTCGGGATCGAGCGTCGTCCAGGTGCGGACCGCGGTCTCGAGGCTGGTCACCTCGGCGACGTCGGTGTCGCCGCGGGGCACGTTTTCGAGCGCAGCGCTCATTCGCCAGTCGATGTCGGGCGGCGTCGTGTCGCCCCAATAGGCTTCGGTCATCGTCATACCTCCATCACGCGAGAACCCTATGGAAGCGCCCGGTGCCCGGCGGAGGTTCCGTACTCAGCCGGCCTCGGTCCGCGCCGCGGCGGTGCGCAGCAGGATATAGCCAAGCGCACCCGAGGCGAGCGACGCGGCGAGCACCGCGAGCGAGGCCATCTCGGTCCGCTGCGCATCGGGAAAGGCGAGATTGGCGATGAACAGCGAGATGGTGAAGCCGATCCCCGACAGCGCGCCGATCGCGAGCACCATCCGCCAGGTGACCGCGTCGGGCAGTTCGGCAGCGCCCGCCTTGACCGCCAGCCAGGTCGCGGTGACGAAGCCGAGCGGCTTGCCGAACGCGAGCCCGGCGAACACGCCGATCCCGAGCAGCGATCCCGCGGCGTCGGCGAGCAGGTCCGACGAGAAATGGATCCGCACCGCCGACAGCGCGAACAGCGGCAGGACGACATAGGACACCCAGGGGTTGAGCATCTGGACGAGACGTTCGGCGGGTTCGTCGGTCGCCTCGGTCATTTCCTGGATATAGCCGAGCTGTTGCTGCGCCTTGCGCTGGATTTCCTCGTTTTCCTCGGGGTCGCCCGACTCCGCCTCGTCGACCGCCTGCTTGAAGCGGTCGATCGGGGCCTGGACGCGCTCGGCGAAGCGGCGTTCGGACAGCCGCGACTGGGTCGGCGACAACAGCCCGAGCATCACCCCGGCGATCGTCGCATGGATGCCAGACGCATAGACGCCCGCCCAGACGATCAGCCCGAGCAGCACATAGGGGATGGGCGAGACGAGCTTCAGCCGCAGCAGCACGAAGATCGCGACATAGGCGACCGCCGCGACGACGAGCATCGGCAGGACCAGGGTGCCGGTATAGGCGACCGCGATGACGAGCAGCCCGCCGACATCGTCGATCGCCGCAAACGCCAGCAGCACCGCGCGGATCGACACGGGCAGCCGGGTCGCGAACATGCCGATGATCGCGAGCGCGAACGCGGTGTCGGAGGTGATGACGGTGCCCCAGCCGCTCGCGGCTTCGGTGCCGTAGTTGAAGGCGAGATAGACCGCGACGGGGACGAGGATCCCGCCGATCGCGCCAGCAAGCGGAAACATCGCGGTGCGCACGGTCGACAGCGCGCCCTTGGTGAATTCGCGCTTCACCTCCGCGCCGATGATCAGGAAGAACAGCGGCAACAGCGCCTCGTTCACCCAGTCGGCGAGCGGGTGCGCGGCGCGGAAGCTGCCGAGCCGGATCTCGAGCGTGCTGTCCCACATCGTCTGGTAATCATGCGCGATCGGCAGGTTGGTGCAGACCAAAGCGACGATCGTGGCGATGAGCAGCGGCCCGCCGACGACCTGATCGGCGGCGAAGAACGGCGCGAGGCGGTGGAGGAAACCGGCGGCGGCGGGCGAATGATGCGCGCGCGCCGCCAGCTTGCCGGAGAGACGGGGGGTGAGGGCCATGATGTTCCAGGATCGCGTCGGCAGGACGCGCGTGCGGGTATAACGGTGCAGACCGCCTGTCGTATCCCTTGCCGTATCCCTTGCCGTATCCCTTGGGCGCGTGGGACACTTCTGCCAGCGGACCGACGCCGCCGGGGGTTGCGTCGCGCGTCACCTGCGGTATCGCCGCTGGCAGGAGGCCGCGCGCCATGACGACCATCGGAACCAAGATCGACGAGACGGGGACGCTGATCCGTGACGGCGGTGCGTTCTACCTCCGCCGCGACATGGGCGGGCGCTATGAGCTCGAGCTCCACCGCACGCCGGTCGACCTGGTCGAGAAGCGCGTGCGGCTGGTCGGCACGCTGGTCGGCGACGACCTGGTGAATGCGGACGGCGTCTCGCCCGTCTGAGCGCGTAAGTCCCAGATAGCATGGGGCCCGGGGTGGATCGAGACCGCCCGGATGCTACACCCTCCCCCGAATCAGGGGAGTAGTCCATGCATCGTCGTCGGTTTCTAACGAGTGCCGCTGCCGCGTCCGTCATCGGCGCGGTCCCGCTGAAGGGGGCCGCCGCGGCGGGATCGCGCGACGCGGCGCTGCGCACGATGCTCGACCGGTTCTTCTATGCGCGGCTCGACGATTCGCCCGAACAGGCGACGCGGCTGGGGCTCGACACGGGAACGCGCAGCGGGCTGAAGGCGCGGCTCGACGACCAGTCGGCGGCGGGACGTGCGCGCGAGCTGGCGCAGGCGACCAAGGAACTCGCCGAGCTGCGCGCGTTCGGGACGAGCGGGCTGTCGAGCGACGCCGCGCTCGATCACGAGATCGTGACCTATCAGCTGACGCGCGCGGTCGCGGGCGCGAAGCGGTTCACCTATGGCAGCAGCCTCGGGCGGTTCGCGCCTATGTGCTGAGCCAGCTGACCGGGCCGTATCGCGACGTGCCCGATTTCCTCGAATCGCAGACGCGGGTGCGCGATGCGGGCGAGGCGGATGCGTATCTGCAGCGGCTGTCCGCGCTGCCCAAGGCGATCGACGACAGCAGCGAGCAGCAGCGCAGCGACGCGGCGCGCGGCGTGTTCGCGCCCGATTATATCCTCGACACGACGCTGAAGCAGCTGGGCAGCGCGATGGAGGGCGCGGCGGCGCAGAGCGTGATGGTGACGAGTTTCGCCACCAAGCTGAAGGCCGCGGGGCTGCCCGACGACCGCGTCGCGCGCGCGACCGCGATCGTCGAGCGCGACGTCCGCCCCGCGCTCGAG
>NZ_JRVI01000007.1:0-25970 GCF_000783375.1 Sphingomonas sp. Ant20 | reverse complement strand
ACTCCGGCTCTCGCCAGCACCCCCGCCGCGCGCGCGACGAGCGGCATGTCACCCGCCTCGATCCCCTCCCGGTAGGCGCGGATCGCAACGACCGGATCGTCGGGCGCCGCCGCCAGTGCCAGGGCATACTGGTCCGCGGCAATCGTCACCCGCCCGTCCGCATCCGCGCGCGCGCCTTGAGATAGGCCGAGAGACCGCCGGTGTCGGCCAGCGCCGCCGTCGGGGCGGTCAGCAGGCCGATCGCCAGCAGGACAGACTTACATGTTGGGATAGTTGGGGCCTCCACCGCCGTCGGGCACGACCCAGTTGATGTTCTGCGTCGGGTCCTTAATGTCGCAGGTCTTGCAGTGGACGCAGTTCTGCGCGTTGATCACGAACTTCGGATCGCCCGTCTCTTCGCCCACCACCTCGTAAACGCCGGCCGGGCAATAGCGTTGCGCGGGCTCGTCGTACATCGGCAGGTTGTAGGCGATCGGCACCGCCGGGTCCTTCAGCGTCAGGTGGACCGGCTGGTCCTCCTCGTGATTGGTGTTCGAGATGAACACGACGACAGCCGGTCGAACGTCAGCACCCCGTCCGCCTTGGGATAGACGATCGGCTTGACCAGATCCTTGCGCCACAGGCTTTCGTGATCGGGATGATGGTGCAGCGTGAACGGCACCTTCAGACCCCAATGTTCGAGCCACATCGTCACACCGGCAAGCCCGGACCCGAGCATGTCGCCGAACTTCTTGACCAGCGGCACGACGTTGCGGACGACCGACAACTCCTTCTTCACCCAGCTGCGCTCGAACGCCTCCGGATAGGCGGCGAGTTCGTCATGCCCGCGCTGCGACACGATCGCCTCGACCGCGGCCTCGGCGGCCATCATGCCGGACTTCATCGCGGTGTGCGTGCCCTTGATCCGCGGCACGTTGAGGAAGCCGGCGCTGTCGCCGATCAGTGCGGCACCCGGCATCACCAGCTTCGGGATCGACTGCAGCCCGCCGTCGCTGATCGCGCGCGCGCCGTAACTGACACGCTTGGCGCCCTTGAGCAGCGCCGCGATCTCGGGATGCGTCTTCCAGCGCTGCATCTCGTGGAACGGCGACAGATGCGGATTGGTGTAGTTCAGCCAGGTGACGAAGCCGATCGAGACCTGGCCATTGGCCTGGTGATAGATCCAGCCGCCGCCGTTCGACCCGTCGGTCTCGCTGAGCGGCCAGCCCTGCGTATGGATGACGCGGCCAGGCGAATGGAGCGCGGGATCGATGTCCCACAGTTCCTTGATGCCCAGGCCGTAGACCTGCGGGTCGCTGTCCTTGGCGAGATCGAACTTCGCGATCAGCTGCTTGGTCAGGTGACCGCGGCAGCCTTCGGAAAAGAAGGTGTATTTGGCGTGGAGTTCGAGCCCCGGAGTATAATCGCCCTTGTGCGTGCCGTCGCGCGCGACGCCCATGTCACCGGTCGCGACGCCCTTCACCGACCCGTCGTCGTTGAACAGGATCTCGGCAGCCGCGAAGCCGGGGAAGATCTCGACGCCGAGCTCCTCCGCCTTGCCCGCCATCCAGCGGCACAGATTGCCGAGGCTGCCGGTATAGGTGCCCTTGTTGTGCATGAACGACGGCGTGACGAAGTGCGGCATCTCGCTCTTCTTCGTCTTGCTGAGGATCCAGTGGTGATTCTCCGTCACCGGCACTTCCGCCAGCGGACAGCCATCCTCGCGCCAGTCGGGCAGCAGCTCGTCGAGGCTCTTGGGATCGATGACCGCGCCCGACAGGATGTGCGCGCCGACCTCGGATCCCTTTTCGAGCACGCAGACCGAGATGTCCGCGTCCTTCTCGGCCGCCAGCTGTTTCAGCCGGATCGCTGCCGAAAGCCCCGCCGGACCCGCGCCGACGATCACTACGTCGTAGGGCATCGATTCACGTGTCGTCATCATCGTCTCCCGGGGGATGGTCCCTGTCTGCCCGGCTTCCCGCCCCTCCCGTTCGTTCGGGCTCGGGCCGGCACCGTCTTGTCCGTGTCGCGTCTATTTAGGCGATTGCGCGAGTTGACCGCCACGTCAACCACGCAGCATAGGAGACATATGGGGGCGGATCAGACCATCGACTGGCGCAACGCCGCGGTCAGCGTGCTCGACTGGTGGCACGATGCCGGTTTCGACATGCTCGTCGACGACGCCCCGCGCGACTGGTTCGCGGCACCCGAACCGCTGGTTATCGCGCCGCCGGCGCCCGCCGGCGTGCCCGTCGCACCGCCGGTGGCGGTCGCCACGATGCCGCTGTCGCTGACCGAATTCCTGGCCTGGCGCACCGGCGCGGACGTGCCCGAGGCGGGATGGAACGGCATTTCGCTGGCGGCCGAAGGGCCGGCTGACGCTACGGTCATGGTGCTTGCGGACTGCCCCGATCGTGACGACGGCACGGACAATGGCGGCGCCGGTCAATTGCTGAGCGGTGCATCGGGTCGCCTGCTCGACCGCATGCTCGCCGCGATCGGGCTGACCCGGTCGGAGGTCCATGTCGCGGCGGTCTGCGCCAAGCGCCCGACCGCGGGTCGCATCCAGCGCGAGGTCGAGGACCGGCTGGCGGAGATCGCCAAGCATCACATCGAACTTGTTGCGCCCAAGCGGTTGCTTCTGCTCGGCAATGCGGCGAGCCGTGCCATCCTCGGGATGGAATTGCAGGCCGCGCGGGGACGTTTACATGGAATTAGCCATAAGGTCGGAGAAGCAGGCGTGGTCGCCAGCTTTCACCCGCGCTTTCTGATCGAGAAGCCGGCGGCCAAGGCAGAAGCCTGGAAGGATTTGCAGATGTTGATGGGGGGCCAGATGTCTCAGGAGACGCGGGCATGACCCGCACGCTCGCAATCCTGCTCGGTTGTGCGGCATTGCCGCTGCCCGCTCTGGCGGCACCGATCGCCGACAGCGGTACGGGCGATGCCCGACTCGTCGCCGGTGCTCCGACCGCCGAACAGATTCCCGATCAGCTCGATCCGGCGCAGCGCGACGCCTATCGCGCGGTCTTCGGCGCGATCCGCGACGGCAAATGGACCGATGCGCAGATCCAGCTCGATACCATGAAGCCCGGCCCGCTCCATGCGATCGCGCGCGCGAGATGTACATCGCCAAGGGATCGCCAAGGATCGAGATGGCGCCGCTCGTCGCGCTGCTGAACGAGGCCCCCGAGCTGCCCGAGGCGGAACAGATTGCACGCCTCGCCACGGTCCGCGGCGCGGTCGATCTGCCTCCCCTGCCCGTCGCGCAGCGTTTGATCTGGCAGGACGGCGCACCGCGTCGGGTGCGCGCGAAGAGCCTCAAAGGCGATATGATCGCCGCCGACCTCGCGCTGAAGATGCAGCCTTACGTCAAGGCGGACATGGGCCGCGAGGCACAGTCGCTGCTCGACAGCACGCCCGGTCTCACGCCCGAGACGCTGACCGAATGGCAGCAGAAGATCGCGTGGATCTATTTCCTCCAGGGTGACGACGCCAATGCGCGCGTGATGGCCGCCAAGGGCCAGGACGGTGTCGGCGAATGGGCGGTCCAGGCCCGCTGGGTCGGGGCGCTGGCTGCGTGGCGGCAGAATGATTGTGCCAACGCCGGTACGGGGTTCGAAGGCGTCGCGGCACGCGCGGGCGATGTCGACCTGCGCGCGGCGGCGCTCTACTGGGCGTCGCGCGCCGACATGGTCTGCGCGCGTCCCGACAAGATCCAGGGCCGGCTGAAGGCTGCGGCGCAGTTCGGCGAAAGCTTCTACGGACAACTCGCACGCCAGCAGCTCGCAATGGCCGATCCCGCGCGGGTCGGCGGCAGCGGTCCCGGCGGCGTGGTCGCGCGCGATTGGAAGGTCGTCGAGAAGCGCCCCAATGTCCGCGTCGCAGCCGCGCTCGTCGAGGTCGGCGAGACCGAACTGGCCGATACCGTCATCCGCCAGCAGGCGAAGATCGGCGATCCCCGCGAATTCCGCAATCTCGTTCGGGTCGCAGAGGCACTCAGCCTGCCCGCGACGACCGTCTGGCTCGCGCACAACTGCCCGCAAGGGGTCACCACCGCGGCCGAGGCGCGCTATCCGACGCCGAACTGGACGCCCGACAGCGGCTGGCACATCGACAAGGCGCTGGTCTACGCGCACACGCTCGAGGAATCGCGCTTCCGCAACACGGTACGCAGCCCCGCGGGCGCTTACGGCCTGATGCAGATCATGCCCGCGGCGGCTACCGACTTTGCGCGCGAACGCGGCACGTCGATCGACCTCAAGGCGCTGACCAAGCCGTCGACCAACATGGACATCGGCCAGCGGCATCTCGAACGGCTGCGCGACATGGCTGGCGTGACCGGTGGGCTGCTACCCAAGGTGATCGCAGCCTATAATGCGGGCCCGCGTCCGGTCGGCGACTGGAACGCGATCGTCCACGATAATGGCGATCCGCTGCTGTATATCGAAAGCATCCCTTATTGGGAGACGCGCGGCTACGTCACCACCGTGCTGCGCAACTACTGGATGTACGAGGCGCAGGGTGGGCGGAAGGCCTCGACCAGCCGCAACGCACTGGCACAGGGCATGTGGCCGCGTTTCCCCGGCCTGCCCGGCGCGACCGCGATCCGCATGAACGCCCGGCCGAATGCGCGCGCGAGCGCGAGCCTCACCGCGCATCAGCCGATGATCGCAGTCAATGCGAGCGTCGGCGCGCAATCCTCCACCGTCACACGCGCGGACTGATCTTTTATGCCAATCGACGAAAGCCGGACCTTCCTGCCGGTCCGGATCGCCGTGCTGACGGTGTCCGATACGCGCGGGCTGGCCGAGGATCGCTCGGGCGATACGCTCGTCGCGCGGCTGGCAGAGGCAGGGCATGTGCTCGCCGATCGCCGGATCGAGAAGGATGACGTCGAGACGATCGTCGCCCGCCTCCACGCCTGGATCGATGATCCGGAAGTCGACTGCGTCATCACCACGGGCGGCACCGGCGTCACCGGCCGCGACGTGACGCCCGAGGCGGTCGAGCGCGTCGCCGAAAAGATGATCCCCGGGTTCGGCGAGCTGTTCCGGATGCTCAGCTACAAGACGATCGGCACGTCGACGGTGCAGTCGCGGGCCTGCGCCTGTGTCGCGCACGGCACCTATATCTTCGCGCTGCCGGGTTCGACCGGCGCTGTGAAGGACGGGTGGGACGGGATCCTGCGCGACCAGCTCGACAGCCGTCACCGGCCCTGCAACTTCGTCGAACTGATGCCGCGCTTGCTCGAGCGCTGACCGCGCACGTCGACGGGCCATGTTTCGGCATCGATTCCCAACTGATGGCGCGATTTCCGCTGGGCGTGGATCGCGCTGATCGCCGCTGCGGGCGAAAAAAAACGAGGTTTTAGAGCGCAGAAGCGAAGTGTCTTAGTGTAGTAGTTAACTGGCACGCCAGATGCATTGGTCTTCATGCCGCCCCCCGGGCGGCTCGACCTCATCTTCTGGAAGGACACACCGTCATGCCCGCTCTGCCAACCACGCGTACGCTCGGCCGCACCGTCGCCCTCATCACGATCGCCATCGCCGCGGCCGCCAGCCCGACGATCGCGAACGCCGCTCCGCGGGGAAGCGCGACACAGGCCCAGATGACGACGCTGAAATATGATGCGAAGTCGCGCAAATATTGCCTGACCGAACCCGCAGTCACCGGCACCCGCATCGACCGGATCACTTGCCGCACCGCATCCGCCTGGGCCGCGTCGGGCCTCGACATGCCGAAGGAGTTGATCCTCGCCCAGAAATGATCGTGGCGTTCAGCCTCTCGCGGCGTGGATCAGATCGACGAGCTGCTTGTTGATCGCCGCGCCGTGGAGGTGGAGATGCACCGCGTCATACCCCTCGCGGCGCAGTCGCTGGCGCAGGCCGTTGACCGAATCGCACTCGCCGGACCGCGCAAGTTCGAGGGCCCGCTCCACCGTCGTCAGATTCTCTGCCATACCCCGTTCTACGCGCAAAACCGCCGCGCGACCATCCGTGGCGCCTTACCCGGCCTGCCGCGCTTCCGGTTAACGTCCTGTCAGCATTCCCGCGCGATACCAGCCAGGTACCGGCCCGTCGACGACGACGGGCGGCAAGGGGGAAGTATCAATATGCGTAACATCTACCTGCTCGCGCTCGTCGCAGCCGGGGCCGCCACCACGCCGGTCGTGGCGCAGTCGTCCGACGGCCGGACCTATGACGGTCGCGCCTATGACCGATTCGACCGCGATTCGCGCGGCAATCCGGCGAGCCAGGTCTCGGGCCTGCGGGTCGAACCCCGGATCGGCTATGAACGCGTCATTTCCGAGCTGAACGTCGACACGGCGAACGACTCGGCAAGCGTCCGCGTCGGCAAGAGCGGCGTCACCTATGGCGGCGAGGTCGGCTATGACGCGCAGGTCAATGTCAGCGCGGTGCTCGGCGTCTATGCCGGTCTCGAAGGATCGAGCGCGAAGGAGTGCGAGAACGACATCGTGAGCGTGGGCGATCGCACCTGCATCGCCGCGAACCGCAACATCACCGTCGGCGCCCGCGGCGGCTATCTCCTGTCCCCGACCACGCTTCTCTATGTGAAGGGCGGCTTTTCGAGTGGCCGGTTGCGCCTGAGCAACCGCAACGCGACGGTTGAGGAAAACAACGTCGCGGGGTCCGACTCGCTCAGCGGCTTCCACGCGGGGGCCGGTATCCAGACCGCATTCTCGTCGCGCTTCTATGGCAAGCTCGAGTACGTCTACACCGATTATAACGGCTATGAGGTGAACGACGGCACGACCAAGACCAGCCTCGATTTCAGCCGCCACCAGGCGATCGCGGGGTTCGGCGTCAGGTTCTGAACGCGCATGACGACACCGGGCGGCGTCGAGGACGCCGCCCGTTTGTTCTTTATTCGTTCCTCGCCCGATGTTAGTATCGGGCATGACCAGACCCCGCCCGGTACGCGGCGCGACGCTGAACGGCGAAAGCACGCGCTTCAACCTTCCGCAGACCGAAGCGGACGGCGACTGGCTTGATGCGCGCGATGCGATTGACGGCGCGGCACCCCGGCTGCGGACGACCGTCACGGTCGAGCGGGCCAGGACGATCATCAGTCGCAATGCGTCACCCGACATCCCCTTCGACCGCTCGATCAATCCCTATCGCGGTTGCGAGCATGGCTGCATCTACTGCTTTGCCCGACCGAGCCACGCGTTTCACGATCTGTCGCCCGGCCTCGATTTCGAAAGCCGGCTGTTCGCCAAACCCGACGCCGCCGCGCTGCTCCGGGCCGAACTGGCGAAACCGGGGTACAGCGCGCGGCCGATGGCGCTGGGAACCAACACCGATCCCTATCAGCCGATCGAAGCCGACTGGCGGATCACTCGCGGCATCATCGAGGTGCTGGCCGAGACCAACCACCCGCTGACGATCACGACCAAGTCGGATCGCGTCATCCGCGATCTGGACCTGCTCGCCCCGATGGCGGCAAAGGGTCTGGCCGCGGTCGCGTTGTCGATCACGTCGCTCGATCCGAAGATCGCGGCAACGCTCGAACCCCGCGCACCACACCCCGAGCGACGCCTCGCGGCGGTCAGCGCGCTCGCGGCGGCGGGCGTGCCGGTCTATGTCTCGATCGCGCCGGTGATCCCCGCGATTACCGATCACGAGATCGAGCATCTGATTGCGCGCGCCGCACAGGCCGGTGCGCGTTTTGCGTTCTTCATCCCGGTCCGCTTGCCCTGGGAAGTCGCGCCGCTGTTCCGTGCGTGGCTGGACGCGCATTTTCCCGATCGCGCCGGCAAGGTCATGGCGACGATCCAGTCGATCCGCGGTGGACGCGACAATGATCCGGGGTTCGGCAGCCGGATGAAGGGGCAAGGCCCCTGGGCGGACTTGCTGAAGACCAGGTTCGACATCGCCGTGCGCAAGCACGGGCTGAACGCGGAACGGGTCGGACTGCGGTGTGACCTGTTCCGCGCGCCACAGGGGCCGCAGGGGGAGTTATTCTGATCCAGGCCCAGGCGCCGGTTACGGCCCCTGCGATCAGATCAGGCGCAGCGCCTGATCCAGCTGCTCGCGATAATATCGTTCGAGGTCGCGGTGCATCTGCGCGACCGCGGGGTTCGGTGCGATGCGCGCGAGTACGGCCTGGTCGTCCATGAAGCGTTCGAGCTTGGCTGGTCGCACCGGAAATTCCATCCGCCGATCCTGCGCTCAACTCATTACCAGTGTATATCCATAATGCGTCGAAAACAGATCAATCTCGGATAGTTACCCGTCATGCGGCCGGATCGACGATGTCATGATCCAGCCCTTATTCGCGGCCAAGCCGCCAGCGACCAAGACCGTCGGCCGTAAGCTCAACACCGTCATAATCCACAATCGCATGCCGCGCTGCGTCCACGCGGTGGTCGCGGCCATGCGTTGCCGTGATGACGACGACATCGGATCCCGCGGCATCGGCTGCCGCAATACCTGCCGGTGCATCCTCGAAGACAAGACAGTCGGATGCTGGTACACCCAGACGCTCGGCGGCCAGCAGGAAACAGTCGGGCGCGGGCTTGCCGTTCGCGACGTCCTCGGCCGCGATGAACTGCGCCGGGATCGCCAGACCCGCGGCAGCAAGACGCCGCTCGGCCAGCGCGCGCGGTGCCGAGGTCACGATCGTCCAGCGCCCAGCCGGCAGTGTCGCGAGGAAATCAGCCGCACCACGGATCGGGGTAATGTCCCCGACATCCTCCATCTCGGCGGCAGTGATCGCAGCCGCTTCGACGACCGGGTCGACGCCGGGCAGACCCAGCCGCCGAACCGTCTCGACCGATTGAACGCCGTGAATCGTCGGCAGGAAGGTCGCGACATCCAGGCCGTGCGCGATCGCCCATGCCGTCCAGGTCCGCTCGGCCGACGCGATCGACGTGAGGATCGTGCCATCCATATCGAACAGGAAGGCGGCGTAGCTGCGGGTCGGCAGAGTCATACGGTATCTCGCTTGGTCATTTGGCGGTCCTAGTTGGCAGCAGCGCCATTACCAAGCCCGGCGCAGCGCGCGATGGCGACGGCAAAGAAAAAGCCGCTCCGGTTTCCCGAAGCGGCCAAATCTCGTTCCTCAAGCCTAAGCTAGATGTCGTCGCCGAGTGCGCCCTTGACGCTGCCCTTGACGTTCTGCGCAGTACCCTTGGCCTGCTGTGCTTCGCCTTCTGCGACCATACGGTCGTTGTCGGTTGCCTTGCCTACGGCTTCCTTGACGTTGCCTGCGACTTTGTTGCCTGCGGCTGCGACCTTATCGGTGAATTCGCCCATGAGAGCCTCCACTATGTTGTGCGATACGCCAATCGTACCGCTCTGAACTTGTGAGACTATAACGGCCGTCTTTATCGAGGGTTCCGTGACGTTTGCGTCATGGTGTCAGATCAGGCCGGCAAGCGGGCTCGAGGGATCGGCATAACGCCGCTGCCCCATCCGCCCCGCGCGATAGGCAAGCCGCCCCGATTCGACCGCGGATTTCATCGCCGCCGCCATCATCAGCGGATCCTTCGCCTCGGCGATCGCGGTGTTCATCAGCACGCCGTCGCAACCGAGTTCCATCGCCACCGCAGCATCCGACGCCGTGCCGACGCCCGCATCGACGAGCACGGGCACGCCCGCCCCCTCGACGATCAGCCGGATCGTCACGCGGTTCTGGATACCCAGACCCGAGCCGATCGGCGCACCCAGCGGCATGATCGCGACCGCGCCCGCATTCTCCAGCCGCTTGGTCGCGATCGGATCGTCGACGCAATAGACCATCGGCTTGAAGCCCTCGTTCGCCAGGATTTCCGTCGCGCGCAGCGTCTCGACCATGTCGGGATAAAGCGTCTTCGCCTCGCCGAGCACCTCGAGCTTCACCAGCTCCCAGCCGCCCGCCTCGCGCGCCAGCCGCAGCGTCCGGATCGCCGATTCGGCGTCGAAGCAGCCCGCGGTATTGGGGAGGTAGGTAATCTTCTTCGGGTCGATGAAGTCGGTCAGCATCGGCGCATTGCGATCCGAGACGTTGACGCGGCGCACGGCGACGGTGACGATCTCCGCCCCCGACGCCTCGACCGCGGCGGCGTTCTGCGCGAAATCCTTGTACTTGCCGGTGCCGACGATCAGCCGCGAGCGGAAGGTGCGGCCGGCAACCGTCCAGCTGTCGGTGTTGATCGCCGCGGCATGATCGCCGCCGCCGACGAAGTGCACGATCTCGAGGTCGTCGCCATCCTCGACCATCACGTCCGCCAGCGTCGAACGCGGCACCACCTCCATATTGCGTTCGACCGCGATCTTTTCGGGGATGAGGCCCAGCTCGGTCGCGAGCCCTGCAAGGCTGAGGCCGGTGGAGACACGCTTGTGCTCGCCGTTCACGGTGATCGAGACGGTGCCGTCGGAGTGGGGCATGCAGAGTTTTCCGTTCGTTTCGACCGAAGTCGGGAAACCACCCGTCCGCTGCCGGTCTCATGTCTCGACTTCGCTCGACACGAACGGGTAAGGGGGGTGCATATAGAGGGTGGTTTGCCGCCCCTGCAACCAGGAGCAGCCTTTGCCCGCGACAGTCCCTGCCACCGTCCCTGCGACAATCTTCGTCCTGAACGGCCCCAACCTCAACCTGCTGGGGACGCGCGAGCCGGAGATTTACGGCGACGAGACGCTCGACGACATCGCCGGCCAGCTCGAGGATCGAGCGCGCGAGCTCGACCTGACGATCGACATGCGCCAGTCGAATCACGAAGGGCACCTCGTCGACTGGATCCAGGAGGCGCAGGCGCGCGGCGCGAAGGCCGTCATCCTTAATGCCGGCGCATTCACGCATACCTCGGTCGCGGTCCATGACGCGATCAAGGGCGTGAAGACGCCGGTGATCGAGGTCCATCTTTCCAATCCCCACGCCCGCGAATCGTTCAGGCACATCAGCCTGGTCGGACAGGCGGCGAAGGGAACGATCGCGGGTTTCGGCGCGCTTTCGTATCTGCTCGCGCTTGAAGCCGTCGCACGGTTCTGACAGGAGGCCCCGCCATGACCGATACACCAGAAACAACAGGCGCAATGCAGGTCGATGTGACCCTGGTGCGCCAGCTCGCCGAACTGCTCGACACCACGCAGCTGACCGAGATCGAGGTCGAGGACGGCTCGCGCCGGATCCGCGTCGCACGCAAGGCAGCGCAGGCCGCACCCGTCGCGCACTATGCCCCCGCCCCTGCGGCGCCCGCCGTCTCCGCACCGCTGGCGATCCCGCAGGCCGAGGTCGGCGCGTCCGCCCCGGCGATCAGCGCAAGCGCGGTCAAGTCGCCGATGGTCGGCACGGTCTATCTCGCTGCCAACCCCGAGGCGAAGCCGTTCTCGACCGTCGGCCAGAAGGTCAATGCGGGCGACACGCTGCTGATCATCGAGGCGATGAAGGTGATGAACACGATCGTCGCGCCCTCGGCCGGCACCGTCACCGCGATCCTCGTCGAGAACGGCCAGCCGGTCGAATTCGACCAGCCGCTGGTCGTGGTCGAATAATGAAGCAAATCAAGAAGCTGCTCATTGCGAACCGCGGCGAGATCGCGCTGCGGATCCACCGTGCCTGCCATGAGATGGGCATCAAGACGGTGGCGGTCCATTCGACCGCCGACGCCGACGCGATGCACGTGCGGCTCGCGGACGAGGCGATCTGCATCGGACCGCCGTCGGCGACCGACAGCTATCTGAACATCCCCAACATCATCTCCGCCGCCGAGATCAGCGGCGCGGATGCGATCCATCCGGGCTACGGCTTTCTGAGCGAGAATGCGCAGTTCGCCGAGATCGTCGAGCTGCACAACATCCTGTTCGTCGGTCCGAAGCCCGAGCACATCCGCACGATGGGCGACAAGGTCCAGGCCAAGCGCACCGCAGGCGCGCTCGGGCTGCCGCTCGTCCCCCGGCTCGGACGGCGCGATCAGCGACATCGCGGAGGCCAAGCGGATCGCCGATGAGATCGGCTATCCGGTTATCATCAAGGCGGCATCCGGCGGCGGCGGTCGCGGCATGAAGGTCGTCACCGACGCCGAAGACCTCGAAACGCAGATGCAGCAGGCCGGCAGCGAGGCGAAGGCCGCGTTCGGTGATGCCACCGTCTACATGGAAAAATACCTCGGCAATCCGCGGCATATCGAATTCCAGATCTTCGGTGACGGCGAGGGCAACGCGATCCATCTCGGCGAGCGCGACTGTTCGCTCCAGCGCCGCCACCAGAAGGTGCTCGAGGAAGCCCCCTCGCCGATCATCACCGCGGAAGAGCGCGAGCGGATGGGCGGCATCGTTGCCAAGGCGATGGCCGACATGGGCTATCGCGGCGCGGGGACGATCGAGTTCCTGTGGGAAGCGGGTGAATTCTACTTCATCGAGATGAACACCCGGCTTCAGGTCGAGCATCCGGTGACCGAGATGATCACCGGCCTCGACCTGGTGCGCGAACAGATCCGCATCGCCGAGGGGCATCCGCTGACGCTGCGCCAGGAAGACGTGCAGTTCCGCGGCCATGCGATCGAATGCCGCATCAATGCCGAGGATCCGCGCACCTTTGCGCCGTCGCCGGGGCTGGTGAAGCTCTATCACGCGCCGGGCGGGATGCATGTCCGCGTCGATAGCGGGCTCTATGCCGGCTACCGCGTGCCGCCCTATTACGACTCGATGGTCGCCAAGCTGATCGTCTACGGCGCGACGCGTCAGGGCGCGTTGCGACGGTTGCGGCGTGCGCTTGAGGAGATGGTGATCGAGGGCGTCACGACGACGATTCCCCTGCACCGTGCACTGCTCGACGATCCTGAGTTTCAGGAGGGCGCGTACACGATCAAGTGGCTGGAAGAGTGGCTCGCCAAGCAGGGGGCGTAAGCGCTCCTGCCACTTAGAATGTTCTCCCGCGAAGGCGGGAGAACAATAACCGGGCGGGACACATGGTCTGGCCGAGGCTAGTCCAATGACGACGGAGCATTCGTGAAGGCGACGATCTACCACAACCCGAAATGCTCCAAGTCGCGCGAGGCGCTCGCGCTGCTGCAAGAGGCCGGTGCGGACGTCACGATCGTCGAATATCTGAAGACTCCCCCGTCGCGCGCCGAACTCGTCCGTTTTTACGACCGGGCGGGCATGACGCCGCGCCAGGGCCTGCGCATGGCGGAGGACGGCGCAAAGGCGGTCAAGTATGGCGACACCGAAGCGATCCTCGACGCGATGATGATCGATCCGCTGCTGATCGAGCGTCCGCTGGTCGAGACCGACAAAGGCGTCCGCCTCGGACGGCCCATCGCGCGGCTGCACGAAATTCTGTGATCGCTGCCCCCGCATCGTGCACATCCGTTCCGGATGCTGTATTTTCGGGCAGGGTTTACGGGTGAATCGGTCGTTGCCCAAGGTGGCGACAACTGGCACGTTTGGTGCAAGGCGCCCTGTAGGGCGTTGGTTTCAACGACAATCGGGGGCGTACCTGTGAAAAAGATCGAAGCCATCATCAAGCCGTTCAAGCTTGATGAGGTGAAGGAAGCGCTGCACGAGATCGGCGTAAGCGGCATCACCGTGACCGAGGCCAAGGGCTTTGGCCGGCAGAAAGGCCATACCGAGCTGTATCGTGGCGCCGAATATGTCGTCGACTTCCTGCCCAAGGTGAAACTCGAGGTCGTCGTCGCGGATGGTCTGGCACAACGCGTCGTCGAGGCGATTGCCGCGGCCGCGCAGACCGGCCGGATCGGCGACGGCAAGATCTTCGTCATTCCCGTTGAAAGCGCGCTGCGTATCCGCACCGGCGAGCGCGACGACGACGCGATTTAACGGCCTTACTGACACCGACTTCATTTGACGCGGCGCAACAATCTGTGGAATTAGCGCGCTGCGCCGCACTATCATTTCCGGCATATCTGCCGACCTATCGAGCAAAGAGGGCTTAGCATCATGGCAAATTCGGCCAACGACGTCCTGAAGATGATCAAGGACCAGGAGATCGAGTGGGTCGATCTGCGCTTCACCGATCCCAAGGGCAAGTGGCAGCATCTCACGATGGTCGCCAGCCTGATCGGTGAAGACGAACTGACCGACGGCCTGATGTTCGACGGCTCGTCGATCGAGGGCTGGAAGGCGATTAACGAGAGCGACATGACGCTCAAGCCCGATCTCGACGCGGTTTATGTCGATCCGTTCTCGGCGACGCCGATGATGATACTGATCTGCGACATAGCCGATCCGTCGACCGGCGAGCTCTACGCCCGCGATCCGCGCTCGACCGCCAAGCGCGCCGAGGCGTATCTGCTGACGACCGGCGTCGGCGACACCGTCTATGTCGGCCCCGAGGCCGAATTCTTCATGTTCGACGCGTCCGGTTCGAGAACAGCTATTCGACCAGCTATTACAAGATCGACGACATCGAACTGCCGGGCAATTCGGGCCGTGAATATGAGGGCGGCAATCTCGGCCACCGTCCGCGCGCCAAGGGTGGCTATTTCCCGGTCGCGCCGGTCGATAGCGCCGTCGACATCCGCGGCGAGATGGTCTCGACGATGATCGAGATGGGCCTGCCCTGCGACAAGCATCACCACGAGGTCGCGGCCGCACAGCATGAGCTGGGCCTGACCTTCGGCACGCTGACGCAGACCGCGGATCGCATGCAGATCTACAAGTACGTCGTCCACCAGGTCGCGCACGCGTATGGCAAGACGGCGACGTTCATGCCCAAGCCGATCAAGGAAGATAACGGCTCGGGGATGCACACGCACTTCTCGATCTGGGAAGGCAAGACCCCGCTGTTCGCCGGTAACGGCTATGCGGGCCTCAGCGACATGTGCCTGTATTTCATCGGCGGCATCATCAAGCATGCCAAGGCGGTCAACGCGTTCACCAACCCGACGACCAACAGCTACAAGCGCCTCGTCCCCGGCTACGAAGCGCCCGTGCTGCTCGCCTATTCGGCGCGCAACCGCTCGGCCTCGTGCCGCATTCCGTACGGCACCGGCCCCAAGGCGAAGCGCGTCGAAGTGCGCTTCCCCGACGCGCTGGCCAACCCGTATCTCGCTTATGCGGCGCTGATGATGGCCGGCATGGACGGCATCCTGAACAAGATCCATCCGGGCGAAGCGATGGACAAGAACCTGTACGACCTGCCGCCCGCAGAACTCGCCCAGGTCCCGACCGTCGCGGGGTCTCTCCGCGAGGCACTCGACTGCCTGCTCGCCGATCACGACTTCCTGCTCAAGGGTGACGTGTTCTCGAAGGATCAGATCGAGAGCTATGTCGAGATCAAGCGTGCCGAAGTCGCGCGTTGGGAAATGACGCCGAGCCCGGTCGAGTATGACATGTACTACAGCGGCTAATCTGCCGTGCCGGCAGCTTAGCCGCTGTCGGCCGGCGTCGCCTATGGCGACGACCGACGACGTGGCTTCGCCACGGCGCTGACAGAGAAAAGGGCGCCCGGAGCAATCCGGGCGCCCTTTTCCCGTTGAGGTGCTCTGCAAACTCCACCGACCGGGGAGGCTCAAACTGCACGATACATCCAGACCCTGTGTCCCCGCGGAGGCGGCGCCCCAGTCTGGCCTCCCGCCTTCGCGGGAGAACATGGCTGCGGCGCGCTCAGGCCAGCAGCACGCTACTCCCGAACGTCTCCCCCGCCTCGAGCGCCCGGTGCGCATCTGCCGCGTCTTCCAGCGCGAAGGTCTGGCCGATCTCCGGCTTGAACGCGCCCTGCTTGAGCATCGCGAACACCCGATCGACCATCGCCTGCCGGTGCTCGGCATAATCGAACAGCGTCGGGCGCGTCACGAACAGCGACCCCTTGGCCGCCAGCACGCCCAGATTGACGCCGTCCACCACACCCCCCGCATTGCCATAGCTGACGATCAGCCCGCGCTTCGCCGCACTGTCGAGCGACGCCGCCCACGTTGCGCCACCGACGCCGTCGAGCACCACGGGCACGCCCTTCCCGCCGGTGATCTCGCGCACCCGCGCCGCGATGTCCTCGGACCGGTGGAGAATGACGTGATCGGCCCCCGCCTTGCGCGTCCGCTCGGCCTTTGCCTCGCTGCCGACGCTGGCGATCACGGTCGCGCCGATCGCCTTCAGCCAGCCGACCAGGATATGCCCGACCCCGCCCGCGGCGGCATGGACGAGCACCGTCTGCCCGGCCTCGACGCGCGCGCAGCGTTCGATGAGGAACTCCGCGGTGCAGCCCTTCAGCAGTATCGCCGCCGCGGTGCGGTCGTCGAGCGTGTCGGGCAGGTGGAAGAGCTCGCCCGCGGGCACGTTGCGCTCGGTGGCGTAGGCCCCGTGCGTGGGGCCGAAGGTGCCGACGCGGTCGCCCGGGGCAAAGCCCGTGACCCCCTCGCCCACCGCCATCACCACGCCGACCGCCTCGCTGCCGAGCCCCGAGGGCAACGTTACCGGATAGACGCCGCTGCGGTGATAGGTATCGATATAGTTCAGCCCTACCGCGGTGTTGCGCATCCACACCTCGCCCTTGCCTGGCGCGGGCAGGTCGACGTCGTCCCACTGGATCACCTCGGGGCCACCGGTCGTCCTGATAGTCGCTACGCGTGCCATGCCCGTCTCCTGTTGGTCATGACCCTAACTAGCTCCGCGTTTCGGGTTGCAACCGATCCGCCCGACGCCCATTCCTCTGCAAAACACGATGCGGAGAGGCATGATGAAGAGCTATCTGAAGCAGTATATCGACGGCGCCTGGGTCGACAGCGACGGCGGCCGAATCCACCAGGTCATCGACCCCTCGACCGAACAGCCCTGTACCGAGATCATGCTCGGCACCGCGGCCGATGTCGACAAGGCGGTCGCCGCCGCCCGTGCCGCGTTCGAAAGCTGGAGCCAGACGAGCGTTCAGGAGCGGCTCGACGTGCTCGGCCGGATCATGACCGAGTACAAGGCGCGCATGCCCGATCTGGCCAAGGCGATGTCGCAGGAAATGGGCGCGCCGATGGCGCTCGCGTCGATGGCACAGGCGCGACCGGCCTCGCGCATTTCTCCGCGACCGCCAAGGCGCTGGCGGCGTTCGAATTCTCCGAAGTCATCGGCAAGGCGACCGTCGTGCACGAACCGCTCGGCGTCGTCGCGATGATCACGCCGTGGAACTGGCCGCTCAACCAGATCTGCGCGAAGGTCGCGCCAGCGCTGGCGGCGGGCGACACGATGATCCTGAAGCCGTCCGAGGAGGCGCCCACCTGCGCAATCATCCTCGCCGAAATCATGGATGCCGCGGGCGTCCCGGCGGGGGTGTTCAACCTCGTCAACGGCGATGGCCCCGGCGTCGGCGTGGCGCTGTCGAGCCACCGCGACGTCGACATGGTCAGCTTCACCGGGTCGACCCGCGCGGGCATCGCGGTGGCGCAGGCCGCCGCTCCGACGGTCAAGCGTGTCCATCAGGAGCTGGGCGGCAAGGCGGCGAACCTCGTGCTCGAGGGCGCGGACCTCGCCAAAGTCCTGCCGCCGACGGTTGCAGGCGTGCTCGCCAATTCGGGACAGAGCTGCATCGCGCCGACCCGGCTGCTGGTCCATGCCAGCCAGGTCGCCGAAGCCACCGCGATCGTGAAGGCGATGATGGAGCAGACCAAGGTCGGCGACCCCGCCGAGATGGGCCAGCATATCGGCCCCGTCGTCAACAAGGCGCAGTTCGACAAGATCCAGGGGCTGATCCAGTCGGCGATCGACGAGGGTGCGACGCTGGTCACCGGCGGCGTGGGGCGTCCCGACGGGCGCAACGCGGGCTATTACATCCAGCCGACCTTGTTCACCGATGTGCGCCCCGACATGCGGATCGCGCAGGAGGAGACGTTCGGCCCGGTCGCAACGATCACCGCCTATGCCGATCAGGACGAGGGCATCCGCATCGCCAACGCGACCGAATACGGGCTGTCTGCGACGATCTCCGGTGACCCCGCCGCCGCCGCGAAGGTCGCATCTAAGCTGCGCGCTGGGCTGGTCACGATCAATTCGTGGAGCCCCGACATCGGCGCACCGTTCGGCGGCTACAAGAAATCGGGCAATGGCCGCGAGAATGGCCGCTACGGGCTGACCGATTTCATGGAAGTGAAGACCGTGGTCGGCCTGCCTGGCGGATGCCGCCGACGCCCCCTCCCCCCGCGGGAGGGGGCTCAGTGCATCGGCCAGACCGCGACGATCAACGGCGTGCCGACCAGCAGCACCAGCAGCGACAGTGGCGCGCCGAGCCGGGCATAGTCACTGAACTTGTAGCCGCCCGGCCCCATCACCAGCGTGTTGCACTGATGACCGATCGGCGTGAGGAAGTCGCACCCTGCGCCGACCGCGGTCGCCATCAGAAACGCCTCGGGCCGGTAGCCCAGATCGCCCGCAAACGTCGCCGCGATCGGCGCCATCACCAGCACGGTCGCGGCATTGTTCAGGAACGGCGTCACCGCCATCGCCGCCGCCAGGATCAGCGCGACCGCCCCCCAGGGCGGCAGCGTCGATGCAGTCGCGGACAGCCAGGTCGCGATGACGTCCGATGCACCGGTGGTACGAAGCGAATCGCTGACCGGGATCAGCGCGCCGAGCATGATCAGGATCGGCCATTCGACATGGTCATAGGCCTCGCGCACCGGCAGCACACCGGTCGCCATGATCAGCCCCGCCGCGGCGAAGAACGCCACCGCCACGGGCACGAACCCCATCGCCGTTGCCCCCATCGCGACGCCAAGGATACCGATCGGCAGCCAGCTGCGCTTCGACACGCCAAGCCGCATCTCGCGCTGTGCCAGCGGCAGGCAGCCCAGGTCGCGCAGCTTGCCGGGCAGCTGTTCGAGCGGCCCCTGCAGCACCAGCACGTCGCCCGCGCGCAGCTCGATATTCGCCAGTCTGCGCGACAGATGCTCGCCCTGTCGCGAGATCGCGATCAGATTGACCCCGAACCGCGCCTGCAGCGCAAGCCGGGCCGCGGTCCGCCCCGCCAGCGGCGAACCGACATTGACGACCGCCTCAATCACGCCGACTTCATCGTCGTCCGCCTGATCCGCCTTTTCGCGGTCCTCGCCTTCGAGCTTCAGCCGGTCGCGCGCGATCACGCGTTCGAGCGCATCGGGTTCGCCGCCGAGGATCAGTACATCGCCAGCCCTCAGGTGCGTATGCTCGTTCGGCGCGCTGCGCATGCCCGCGCGCAGGATCCGCGTGATCGACACCTCGCCGTCGTGCCGTGCGAGAAAATCCTCGACCGACTCGTCGACCGCGGGGGACGTCTCGGGGATCGCGGCTTCGGTGATATACCCCTTGATGTCGAGCGCCTCGCCCATCGTCGGCGCAGCCCGCCGGTCGCGCGGCAGCAGGCGATAGGCGAAGCGCAGATAGATCAACCCCATCACAGTCAGCCCGAGCCCGACCGGGGTATAATCGAACATCCCGAACGGCTGCCCGGTCATCTGCTCGCGGACGCGGCTGACGATGATGTTGGGCGAGGTACCGACAAGCGTGATGAGACCGCCGAGCAGCGACGCGGTCGCCATCGGCATCAGGAACACCGATGGCGAGGTGTTGTTCTTCTTCGCCATCTGGAACGCCGCAGGCATCAGCATCGCCAGCGCGCCGATATTCTTGACCAACGCAGACGAGAACCCCACCGACGCGTCAGGACCAAAAGCTGCGACCGAACCCGCGTGACCCGCTTTGCAAGCTTTGCGAGCGCGAGTTCGATCACCCCCGAGCGCTGGACCGCCGCCGAGATGACGAGCGCCGAACCGACGATGATGACGATGTCGTCGGAAAAGCCCTTGAAGGCATCCTTCGGGCTGACGATCCCCAGCGCGATGCTCGCGAGCAGGGCCAGGATCGCGGTGACGTCATAGCGAAACCGTCCCCAGATGAAGAGCATCATCATGCCGATGAGCGTGGCGATCGAAAGAGATTGGGGAAGGGTCATCTGGCCTCGATATGTAACGGCAGATCAACCATGCCCGACAGGGCTGGTTCCCACGACAAGGGGTCCTCCGGCGTTTGCCGCCGGTTCAATAGTCTTTGGAAATGCGGACGTTCGCACTCTGCCTGCCAAGCGTGGAAATACTCGACAGCAGCGACAGCCAGCGGGTGACCTGGAACTCGACCTGCGTCGCACTATAGCCCTGGCCGTCGGTGATGATCTCCGCATAGAGCCGCCGGGTCACATATTTGCCTGCGGCGATCGATGTGCCCTGCCCCGTCTGCGGGTCGGCAGGCAGGATGCGCAGCCGGTCGAGGCCTGCTGCACGCCGCACCGCGTTGATCGGGTTGATCCCGTTGCCGCCGTCCTGCAACGCCGCCACCGCCGCCGCGAGCTGCAAGGCTTCTGGCGCGGACAGGTTGGTGATCGACGTCCCGAACAGCAGGCGCGAGAGCAGCTCGTCCTGCGGCAGCGCGGGCGTGCTCGTGAACCCGATCTCGGGCTTGAGCGCATAGCCCGTGACGCGGATCGAGGCGTTGAGCCCGGTCGAGTCCGCATTCGCCTCGATGTCGAGCGCCGGGTTCGCAGGCACGCCGCCATCGAACCGGATGACGCCGCGCGCCAATTCGAATTCGCGCCCGGCAAATTCGTAATCGCCGCGGATCAGCGTCGCACGGCCGGTAATCGCGGGGTTCTGCGGCTCACCGGCGATCTGGAGATTGGCGGACCATTCGCTTGTCAGCCCCAGCCCGCTGACCATGACCTGGTTCGGTGCGCGGGCCTTGATCGCCAGCGTCCAGGGGCGCGTCGGCGCGGCCTTTTCCTCGCCGCCCTCGGGCAGGTTGATTTCCCGGATGTTGAGTTGCGGCACTGCGCTTGCCGCAGTCGCCTGGCCTAGCCGGTAGCGGCTCTTGTTCATCACCACGTCGCCCGCGATTACGCCGCCTATCCCGTCCGACGTGAACGTCAGCGGCCCCGTCACGGTCGCGCCGATATCATCGCGGTTGATCATCACAGCGTTCGCAGCCTGCAGCCGCAGGTCGATCCCAAGCCCGTTCTTGCCTGCGAAATCAAACTGGCCGACCCCCGTCACCCGGCCGCCCTTGCCCGCGTCCGCCGCGAAACGGTCGATCACTAGGCGCGAGCCGCCGAACCGGCCGCTGGCCTGGACGTTCGACAGGATCGTGCCCGTCGTGCCGCTTTCGATGCGGGCGTTGGTTGCACGGACGACACCGCGGATTACCGGCGCTTCGAGCGTACCAACGACGTCCGCGCCGATCGCGACCGGCCCCGACAGGTCGAACAGCTCGACCCCCGTCAGCCGCCACAGCGTGTCCGCAGGCCCGCTGTAGCGCAGCTGTCCGAACAGCCGCGCGCGTGAGATCCGCGTGGCGAGGTCGCCCTCACCAAGCGGCGCAAGCTGCGCCTGTGCGCGCCCGATCGTCTTGCCACCCGAGGCGATCACCGCACGCAGGCCGAGCTTGTCGGGCGACAGAAGCGCCGCGACCCCGACATCGATCGGCCGCGACGACAGCACGAGCCCCGCACGGCTGAGGCCACGGATCGTCACGTCCGCCTTGCCCGTCGGCGGGTTCCCGCCGCTCGTCGCGACGCTGAACGTCCCCGATGCCAGGCCGCCAAGCCCGAGGCCGGGATAGCCGATGTCGAGGATGGCCAGCGGCATTCGCGTCATGCTCGCGTCGATCGCGCTGGTCGATCCGGTGAAGCGTCCGCCGATCTGCGCCTCGCCCCCCGAAAAGCTGAGCCGCGTCGGTGCGAGGCGCCAGCCATCGCCGTCGCGGGTCACGATCGCCGGGCTCAACAGCCGGAGCGGTCGCCGGTCGAGCGTGCCCTGCGCAGCGATGCGATAGCTGTCCGCGGTCACGTCGGTCACGCTCTCGATATCGAACGCGCGTCCGCGCGACCCCGCGATCGACGCCTTGATCTGCCCCACTCCGCCGCGCAGCGACGCGCTGCCCGTCAGCCGCCCGATGCTGAGCGCGCCGCGTTGCAAGCCTGCGCCGGTCGCGGTCGCCTCGATCGAGGTGCCCGCAGGGTCGAGGATCGTGACGAGATCCATATGACCACGCCGCAGCGTCCAGCCGGCGAGCGTCCCCGCGCGCGCATCGAGATGCGCCTCGACGCGCTGATTCTCGCCGACCGGTCGGAAGAGCAGTTCGCCCGCCAGACCGCCGCCCGCCACCGCAAGCCGCCCGTTGAAGCCGCCATCGACGATCGCGAGCGTCCCCGTCGCGCGGGTCCCGCTGACGTCCAGCGCGGCGATCGCGATCGTGGCACCGGCGCCGCGCGGGAGGAGCAGCGTACCGGCCGCGGTGAAGGGACCAAGCCGCGAGCCACCCGCAGCGGCAAAGGCATAGCCCTGCGCGGTCGGATCGAGATGCGCCCGCACGTTGGTCAGCCCCAGGGCCGGACTGGGGCTGGCGAGGACGAGGTCGAGCGTCGGCCGCTCGATCCTGCCGTCCAGCGTCAGCGTGACCGGACCGTAGTTCTGCTGACGGCCACCGCCCTCGAACCGGAAGCTGCCGTCGCGCCGTCTGTAGCCGTTGCCGCTCAACCGGATCTGCGGCGCGACGAGGACGAGGTTGCTGAAATGCAGGACTCCGTCCGTCGTTCGTTCGAGATTGGCGGTGAGCCGCGGCAGACCACCTGCGAGACTGCGGAAGAAGGCGTTGTCAAGCCGCAGCACCTGTGCCGCGCCCTGCCCGATCACCCGCGTCCCCTTGCCGTTCGGCCCCGGAACGACGCGCAGCGTCGACGTGACGTCGACGATCCCCAGCCCCGGGATCAGATAGCGACCGAGCCGGCCATTCACCCCGACGTCGAACCGCCCGGTGCGCAGATCGACCCGGATGCCGATCCGTCCGTTGAGCTTGTCGGAGCGCAGCACGAGGTCGTCACCGGTCAACAGCGCAGGCGTGATCCGCAGCCGCCCATCGACCGACAGGTTGCGCAGGATCCCCCCGGCAACATCGCCCACCCCGGTCACGCGGGCGGCGGTGACGCGGATCGGGACGGTGACCGGCGCCGCCGACAGACGCCCCTTGCCGGCGATCCGCACGCGATCGAAGCCGGTCTTGTCGAAGGTCAGTCGTGCCGCGTCGAGGCGGTAGTCGAAGCTTGCGGTCGCGAAGGCACCGTCGAGAATGGCGCGCAGTTCGATGCCGCTGCCCCCCATCGTCCCGATCAGCGCCGTCGGCCGCAGCAGCCGCGCCTTCACGCGAAGATCACGAAACGCGTTCGCGCCGAGATCGACGATACCCGTCGTGTCGAGCGAGAGCGCCGGCGACCGCAGCGACAGCCGCCCGTCGAGCCGGCGTTCGACGAACGTCGCGGCGCCATTGACCAGCACCCGCGGCGTCGTGAGCGCTGCGAGCCGTCCGCTGAGCAGCCCCGAGGGGGCGAGCGTTCCCGACAGCGTATAGCGTCCGCTTGCCTGTGAAAGCGCGAGATCGACCGCGCGTGCCGTGCCGACAATACCCTGTGCGCGGCCCGTCCAGCGTGCCCAGCGGCCGTCACCGGTGACGACGAGCGCGACGTTGCTCCGGGCGCCGATCATCCGGGCGAGCACCCCGTTCGCCGCCCCGCGCGCCGCTACGTCCAGATCGAACCGGTCTCGCGCTGGCTCCGCATCGATCCGCAGCTTGAGCCGGTCGCTGCCCGCGACCAGCGCGTTCACGTCGACGAGCGCGCGTCCCGAGCGGATATCGGCACGGCCGTCGAGCCGCGCGACGCGTGCGGTGCCGAGCACGCGCGTGTCGAGCAGCAGGCGTCCGACCGTGAGCCGCCCGATCCGGATGTCGAAATCGGGGAGGATCGGCGTGCGCCTCTTCGACGGTCGCGTGCGCGGGACGTGGAACAGCGTCGCGCGATCGATCGCGAGCCGGCGGATCTCGAGCCGGTTCGAAAACCAGCGGATGGGCGACCAGTCGAGTTCGACGCGCGGCGCCTGGAACACGAGCCCGTCGAGATCATAGACGCGCAGATCAGTCAGCCGCGTATCACCATAGAGAGACCCGTCGATCCGCCCGATCGTGAAGCGCAGCCCGTTGGCCGCGCGGATCGCGCCGACCCGATTGGCGACATAGCGGTGGCCGATATCGGTATCGACGATCAGCAGCGCGGCGCCGAGGATCGCCACCAGGGCAAGGAACGCCGCCGCAAGCCAGCGCCACCAGCGGCGCCGTGGCACAGGCCGGCCCGGCTCTGTCGTCTCGGTCGCGGCGTCGGTCAAAACGCCTGTCCCAGCGATACATAGACCGCGATCCGGCTGTCGCCCGGTTGCGGGTTGATCGGCGTCCCGACATCGAATCGGATCGGGCCGAAGTTCGAATAATAGCGCACCCCGATCCCCGTGCCATATTGCAGGCCGGTGAATTTGGGCAGCGGCGACGTGTAGATGTTGCCCGCATCGAGGAACGGCACGACCCCGAAATTGCCGAACGCCTTGATCCGCGCCTCGATCGAGAATTCGGTCAGGCTGCGGCCGCCGATCGGGTCGTTGTTCGGATCGCGCGGACCGATCGACTGATAGCCATAGCCGCGTATCGACGCGCCGCCGCCGGCATAGAAACGCCGCGACGGTGCCACCTGATCGCGCGGCGCGCCGACGATCGTGCCGAGCCGGGTCCGCCCCGCCAGCACGATCCCGTCGCTGACCGTCCGGTACACGCTCGCGTCGATCTGCGTCCGCGCATAGCCGAACACCGATCCCTGGAACGATGCCTCCGGGCTCAGCCGCCCGCCGAGCCGGAACCCGCGCGTCGGGTTGAGCAGGTCGTCCGATCCGTCATAATTCAGCGTGGTCGGCAGCGCGCCGATGAAGAAGGTCCGGCGTCGAGGATCGCCGGTCGACACGATCACGTCGCGTTCGTCCGACGCGATCAGCTCCGCGCCGAGCGACCAGGTCCAGGTCTTCTGGAAGAAGATGTTCGTCTGGCGTTCGATGCTGCCGGCCAGCGTGAAGGTCTTGGCCTCATACGCATCGCGGTTGATATGCACCGCGGAGACCTGCGCGGTCAGCACGCGGTCGCGCGCATGAAAGTTGTTGCGGCGATAGACGATCGCGCCGAGCTGCTCCTGCGTCCCGATAACGCTGCGCAGCGTGAGCGCGCCCTCGGGCGGAAACAGGTTGCGATGCGTCCAGCTGACCTCGGCGCGTGCGCCCTCGCCCGTGCCATACCCAAGCTCGCCCGCGACCGTGCGCGGCGGCGCGCGGTCGAGCTTCACACCGATATCGACGCTGTCGGCGGTGCTGCCCGGGATCGGCCTGACCTCGACCGACGACACCAGGCTGGTCTGGACGAGCGCCCGGCGCAGATCGTCCAGCTCGCCCGCATCATAGGGCTGACCGGGCGTGAACCGCGCGATCTCCTGCACATGCTCCGCATCGAACACGCGGTTGCCGGGCAGCGCGACGATCCGGCCAAAGCGCTTCTGGCCGCCCGGGACGATCGACAGGTCGAGCGTCGCGGTGCGCGTCGCATGGTCCACCACGATCGCCGGATCGCCGACCTTGGCGAACGGAAAGCCCTCGCGCCCGATCTGAGTCGTCAGCTTGGCCTCGCCCGCGACGATCGCATCCGAGTTGACCGGGTCGGCAGGCTTGATGCCGAAGGCCTGGGCCAGCGCGGGCGCCTTGTCCCCCGCCGCCGCCAGACCATCGATCGTCACGCCCGTGAAGGTATAGCGCGTGCCCGGATCGGCCGAGACGATCACCAGCGGCTTCTGCCCGGGCTCGACCCGGGTGGTGACGCGCGCGTCATAATAGCCCTCGGCGCGCAACAGGCTGTTGAGCAGGTCGCCGTCCTCGCGCGCACGGCGATCGAGCTGCGCTGCATTGGCGACCTCGCCGTCGTTCGCGTTGAGCGTCGAGAGCTGGTCGAACCGCTGTTTCAGCAGCGCGTTCTCGATCGAGTCGATTCCCTCGATCCGCCACGAATAGCGCGTCTCGGTCGTCGCATCGGTGTTGGTCGCGACGGTGACCGGATCATCGGTGGCGGCGGCAAGATCGGGCCAGGCGACGCCGATATCGGGCAGCGGCGCGAGCGGCGACATGGGATCGAGCGACACCGGCGCGTCCGCGGCCGCGGCGCCCTCCTGTG
>NZ_JRVI01000069.1:0-22609 GCF_000783375.1 Sphingomonas sp. Ant20 | reverse complement strand
TCCCCACGACCCCTCCACCCCAACCCTCTCCCCGGAGGGGAGAGGGGGCCAGAAGAAATGAACCGATGACCACTCCCTCCTCCACGTCCTTCGTCAACATCGGCGAGCGAACCAACGTCACCGGCTCGGCCCGCTTCAAGAAGCTGATCATGGCGGGCGACTATCCCGCCGCGGTCGAGGTCGCGCGCCAGCAGGTCGAGAGCGGCGCGCAGGTGCTCGACGTCAACATGGACGAGGGGTTGCTCGACGCGCACCACGCGATGACGACGTTCCTGAAGCTAATCGCCGCCGAACCCGACATCGCGCGCATCCCGTTCATGGTCGACAGCTCGAAATGGAGCGTGATCGAGGCGGGACTGAAGTGCGTTTCGGGCAAGCCGATCGTCAATTCGATCAGCATGAAGGAGGGCGAGGAGCAGTTCCTTGCCCAAGCGCGCAAGTGCATGGCCTATGGCGCCGCGGTGGTCGTGATGGCGTTCGACGAGGTCGGACAGGCTGACACCAAGGACCGCAAGGTCGAGATCTGCGAGCGCGCCTACAAGCTGCTCGTCGGCATCGGCTTCCCGCCCGAGGATATCATCTTCGATCCCAACGTCTTCGCTGTCGCGACGGGGATCGAGGAGCACGACAATTACGGCGTCGACTTCATCGAGGCGTGCCGCGAGATCAAGGCGCGCTGCCCGCACGTCCATATCTCGGGCGGGTTGTCGAACTTCAGCTTCTCGTTCCGCGGCAACGAGCCCGTGCGCCGCGCGATGCACAGCGTGTTCCTCTATTACGCGATCCCCGCGGGCATGGACATGGCGATCGTCAACGCCGGCCAGCTCGACATCTATGACGACATCGACCCCGAGCTGCGTCAGGCGGTCGAGGACGTCGTGCTCAACAAGGATCCCGAAGCGGGTGAGCGGCTCGTCCAGCTCGCCGAACGCTATCGCGGCACCGACGTCGTCGCCGAGAAGGCGGCGGCCGAATGGCGTTCGCTGGGCGTCAACAAGCGGCTCGAATATGCGCTGGTCAAGGGCATCGACCTGCACGTCGTCGAGGATACCGAGGAAGCGCGGCTGATCATCGACGGCAATGGCGGTCGTCCGATCGAGGTGATCGAAGGTCCTCTGATGGACGGCATGAACGTCGTCGGCGACCTGTTCGGCAGCGGCAAGATGTTCCTCCCGCAGGTCGTGAAATCGGCGCGCGTGATGAAGAAGGCGGTCGCGCATTTGCTGCCTTACATCGAGGCGGCCAAGGAGCCCGGCGCGCGCGGCAAGGGCAAGATCATCATGGCGACGGTCAAGGGCGACGTGCATGACATCGGCAAGAACATCGTCGGCGTGGTCCTGCAGTGCAACGGGTTCGACGTGGTCGATCTGGGCGTCATGGTCCCGTGGTCGAAGATCCTCGAGGCCGCGAACGAGAATGACGCGGACATGATCGGGCTGTCGGGCCTCATCACGCCGAGCCTCGACGAGATGGTGACGGTCGCCGAGGAGATGAAGCGCGCAGGCATGACGATGCCGCTGCTGATCGGCGGCGCGACCACGTCGAAAGTGCATACTGCGCTCAGGATTGCGCCCGCCTATGACGGCCCGGTGGTGCACGTGCTCGATGCGAGCCGCGCGGTGGGTGTCGCGTCGACGCTGGTCAGCGACACGATCCGCGACGAGTTCGTGACCAAGACCGCGGACGAATATGAAGCGGTGAGGGTGGCGCGTGCCAACAAGGGTCAGAGCGAGCTTATCCCGATCGAGACGGCGCGCGAGCGTGGGTTCGTCGCGGACTTCGCGTTGAAGCCCGGGGCGCCCGCGAAGCCCGGCGTGCATGTGTTCGCGGACTGGGACCTGACCGACCTGCGCGACTATATCGACTGGACGCCGTTCTTCCGCGCCTGGGAGCTGGCGGGCAACTTCCCGGCGATCCTGACCGACGAGGTCGTCGGCGAGAGCGCGAGTTCGCTCTATGCGGATGCGCAGGCGATGCTCGACACGATCGTCGCGGAGAAATGGCTGACGCCGCGCGGGGTCGTGGGGCTGTGGCCGGCGCGGCGCGAGGGGGACGATGTGGTCGTCTCGCACACGCGCGGCCACGACATGCCGCACGAGGACGTGCGCCTGCCGATGCTGCGCCAGCAGATTTCGAAGCGCGAGGGGCGCGCCAACATGTGCCTCGCCGATTTCGTCGATCCTGCGGGCGACTGGTTCGGTGGGTTCGCAGTCGGTATCCACGGGATCGACGCGCATATCGCGCGGTTCAAGGCGGGGCATGACGATTACAACGACATCCTGCTGAAGGCGCTCGCCGATCGCTTCGCCGAAGCCTTTGCCGAACGCCTGCACAAGCATGTCCGTCAGGAGCTGTGGGGTTATGCACCCGAGGAACAGCTGACCAACGACGCGCTGATCAAGGAACAGTATCGCGGCATCCGCCCGGCGCCGGGCTATCCCGCATGTCCCGATCACAGCCTGAAGCCGATCTTGTTCGACCTGCTCGATGCCGAGACCGCGACCGGGCTTGAACTGACCGAGAGCTTCGCGATGTTCCCGACCGCGGCCGTCTCGGGCTTTTATTTCGGCCACCCGCAGGCGGAGTATTTCGGTGTCGCCCGCGTCGGTCGCGACCAGCTGGAAGACTATGCGGCGCGCCGCGGCGTCGACCTGCCGATCGCGGAGCGCTGGCTGCGGCCGAACCTGGACTGAACCCCGAACCGTGACGTCACCCCGGCCTTCGCCGGGGTGGCGCCATGCTTATGGCTGTCAGGCGCTACGCCCGACCAACGATGCCAGCTTCTTCAATTTCGGTGCGACCATCGGTACGCTCAGCATCGTGCTCGCCAGCGCCATCAGCAGCAGGGCGGTGAAGGTTTCGTTGGTGATGATCGCCTTGTCGAGCAGGATGTTGACGAAGATGATCATGATCAGCGCCTTGGTCTGAAGCAGCCAGCCGATCGCTGATGCCTCGCCCGGGTGCCATTTGAGGATCCGCCCGGCGGCGTGAACGCCCGCCAGCTTGCCGCCGACCGAGGCGAACAACAGCAATGCTGCGGCGGCGAACACCGCAATCCCGCCGACCGCCCACTGCGTCTTCAGGCCGGTCGACAGGAAGAACACCGGCATCACCGCGAGCAGCACGAAGCGGCGGAAGTCGTCCATTCGGGCCTGGTCGAACCATTTCGCGTCGAGCACCGCGCCCGACAGGAACGCGCCGACCATGAAATGCAGACCCGCCCAGTCCGCGGCGAACCCGCAGCCGGCGAGCCAGATCAGGCTGACATACCAGCGATCGCGCTCAGGGATCCGCGCCATCAGCCGGCGGATCAGCAGGGTGGCGACCGCGAAGCCGATCAGAAAGCCCGCCTGCCGGCCAACCCGCTCCCAATCGAGCAGGATCAGCGCGAGCACGCCCCAGATCGCGATATCGTCGAGGCTGGCATAGCGCAGGATGCGCTGGCCGATCGGCTCACGCAGGACCTCGAGCTTTTCGAGGAACAGTACGAGGATCGGCAGCGCGGTGACCGCGCACGCCATGCCGATGCCGAGAATGACCTGCCACCGCGCGCCCGACACGCCCGCCCAGCCGGGATAGCGCAGCATCAGCACGGCGGCGATGCTGCCGGTCGCGAGCGGCACTGCCAGCGCGAGGCCGGCGGTGACCGCGGTCTCGCGGCGATGTCGCCATGCCGCACCGAGATCGAGCTCGATCCCTGCGACCCACACGAACATCATCACCGCCCACCAGCGACGCCGTTCAGCGAGCCGATTGTCGCAGGCGTGAAGACCGTCGCATAATAATCGGGGAAGAGCGCGCCGAGCACGCCCGGTCCGAGCAGTATGCCGCCGACGATCTGCACCACGACCAGCGGTGCCCAGTAATCGGTCCGGCCCAGCCGCCAGACCAGATAGGGGACGCTGAAGATGATGAGCATCGCAAGGAGGAAGACCTCCGTCGGTGTCATGGCGTGCATGCATTCCCCCTCTCGCGCAGTCGGGGCCCCCCGCCGGCTTTATGCTGCGGGGTGGTATGCGGCCGGGCAGGCGGCGGCAATATGCTTCGGTACGGTCGAACCGGTGTCGATCCGTTTGCAGGCTGCGCCATTGCGGGACGTAGGGCGGGCCCCCGCTATCGGCAGCCGGGACGCATCCGCGCTAAGGACGGGGCGTGGCGGCGCAATCGTGGCTGGCCTATGAGGGAGTGCCCTGCTTGAACCGATCGCTCTTATTACTCGTGCTGGTTGCCGCGTCCGCCTCGGCCCAGGCGCCGGTGGGCCGCGCGTCGCCCTTTACCGTCGACGGGCAGGGTTTTGCGACGTTGCAGGAGGCTGTGTCGTCGATCCGGCTCGGCACCGCGACGATCCTGATCGCGCCGGGTACCTACCGGCAATGCGCGGTGCAGGCGGGCGGGCGGATCACCTTCAAGGCGGTGGAGCCGGGCACCGCGATCTTCGAAGGCGTGGCGTGTGAGGAGAAGGCGGCACTGGTGTTGCGCGGGCAGGGATCGGTCGTCGATGGCCTGGTCTTTCGTGGCTACAGCGTCCCCGACGGCAATGGCGCGGGGATCCGCACCGAGATGGGGGACCTCAGCGTCGTCAACGCGATGTTCCTCGACAGCCAGGAGGGCATCCTCGGTGGTGAGCCGAGCGGGCAGCGGATCACGATCGACCGGTCGACCTTTTCGGGGCTCGGCCAGTGCGACCAGTCGCCCAGCTGTTCGCATGCCGTGTATCTGGCGAACCAGGGCAGCGTGACGATCACCCGCTCGCGGTTCGAGCGCGGGACCGGCGGGCATTACGTCAAGCTGCGCGTGCCGACCGTCTCGATCACCGACAACAGCTTCGACGACAGCGCGGGGCGCAAGACCAACTACATGATCGACCTGCCCGAAGGCGCGACCGGGCTGATCGCGCGCAACACCTTCGTGCAGGGACGGCAGAAGGAAAACCACACCGGCTGATCGTCGTCGCGGCGGAGGCGAAGACCTATCGCTCGACCGGGTTGCGCGTCGAGGACAATGACGCGCGACTGGCGCCGGGCGATGCGACCAGCCCGGCGTTCCTGGCGGATTACAGCCATGACCGGCTGGCGCTCGGGGCGAACCGGCTGGGGCCGGGGTTGCGGGCGTCGAGACGCGGTAGTTTTTGGAAGAGCCGTCGGGAAAAGTGGGCCGGTAGCACCGCGTCCACACCCCCCGTCATCCCAGCTTTCGCTGGGATGACGGAAGGGGCGGGGTGGCGAGCCCCCTCAATTCGAGCAGGTGCTCGCCGCGCCCGCGTCGAGGTCGAGGCAGCGGCCGTCGAGCCCCGATACCGGCAGGCCGATTGTCGCGGCGAGCGTTGGCACGATGTCGACGGTTTCCACAGACAGCGGCTGTTCGAACCCGGCGATCCCCTTGCGCCAGAACAGCATCGGCACGCGGCGGTCATAATCCCAGGGGCTGCCGTGCGTCTCGACATAGCCGCCGGCGGGCGACACGATCGTCGTCACGCGCGGCTTGAGGAGCGTGACGAACTGGCCCGAGCGGCCCTCGGCATAGGAGGCGCGCGCGCGTTCGATCAGCGTCCAGGTCTCGGGCGGGGTGGTCGGCATCGGCGTCGCCATGATCTCGGCAGCCGAGAAGGCGGCGGCGACCTGCGGCAGCGCGCGATAGCGGCGCAGCGCCTCGGTCAGCACCCTGGCGCGTGTCTTGGCGGGCAGCGCATCGTCGATATAGACGTCGCCCTCGGTCCCAAGCAGGACGCTGCCGGGCAGGCCCAGATCCTTGGCGATCGCGGTGCCGACCTGCTTGGCGAGCACATTCTCGTCCATATGCGCCTCCATCGGCATCGCGCGCTGCTGCTGCCGCTCGGTCGCGTCGTGCGCGCCGTGATCCGCGGTCAGCACGACCTCGTAATCCACGCCGGTCTCGTCCAGCACCGCGAAGAAGCCGCCGAGCGTCTTGTCGAGCTCGGCCATCTGGATGCACATCTCGGACCCCTGCGTGCCGTAGGTGTGGCCGATATAATCGGTCGCCGACGCGCCGATGTCGATGATGTCGGTCTGCGGCCCCTGGCCGAGCTTCATGTCCTGGACCAGCGCGGCGGCCATTGCGAACACCGCGGCATCGGACGCGGGCGACACGCGGAAGCCCTTGGCGTCGCCCGCCTCGCGCTCAAAGCGGCCTTGGCCGTACGTCTTGCCTGCGATCACGATCGGGTGGTTCACGCCCGTGCAATAATCGGGCAGCGGCAGCGCGGCCTGGGGCAGCGCGATCAGCCTGGCGACCGCGGTGCGCGTGCGCTGCACAGCCGGCGGTACCGCGCGGCCCGCATAGGAGACATAGGTCTTGCCGTCCCACCACCAGAGCTCGTCGACCTTGTGGCCGCCCATCATCACCGCCGCACGATCCTTGCCCGCGACCGACACCGAGCGGGTGCGCGGATCGCGCGCCTTCATCATCTCGCCGAGCGTCGGTACCTTCAGGTGCATGTCGGACACGGTGTAGCTGTCATGCGTGCTGCCGGCGACGCGCTCGTCCTCCGAGCAATAGACGATCTTGTCGGGGGCGGCCGGCGCGCTGGTCGACCCAGTTGTTTGCGATGATCCCGGTATGCGCGGGACGCATGCCCGTCAGGATGGTCGAGTGGCCGGGGCAGGTCTCGGTCGCGGCATGGCTCTGATAGCCGCTCGGAAACACCACCCCGTTCAGCAGGCGGGTGAAGCCACCGGTGAAGTGGTTGCGATATTGCTGGAACAGGTCGGCGGCGAACTGGTCGACCGAGATCGCCACGATCAGCTTGGGCGGCGTGGCGGGCGTCGGTGCCGCAACCGCCGGGGCCGGGGCCGGAGCGGTCTGCGCGGACGCGGTTACGGACGCGGCCGGGGTCAGGAGCAACGCGGCGATAAGTGCTTTCACGGACAGTCCTTTGACGAGCAGCAGCATGACTGCTTTCGGATGTAATGCGATGTCGTCCTCGCTATGGCTGTGGCCGATGAACGAAACAAGGATGGCCATGCGCAGTTTACGTTGCGTGCTGATGACGATGCTGCTCGCGCTGTGCAGCCTCGTGGCGACGCCGGCGCTGGCGGACTCGCTCAACGGGTCGAGCCGGCATCTGAGCATGCGCCTCGTTGCCGAAAGCGACCATCCGAAAGCGGGCGCACCGCTGACCATCGCGATTGCAACGACTCCCGATATGGGCTGGCACGGCTATTGGGCCAATCCAGGCGATGCGGGGTTTCCCGCGACGTTCGACTGGACACTCCCGCGCGGGGCGACGGCGGGGCAGCCCGAATGGCCCGTCCCGACGACGCTGCTCATCGCGGGGCTGATGAACTATGTCTACGAGGCGCCCTATGCGCCGCTCGTCACGATCCAGGTGCCGGCGGGGCTGGCGGCGGGCGCCAAGCTCCCGATCCGGCTGAAGACGTCCTATCTGGTCTGTTCGGCGACGATCTGCGTGCCCGAGGAGCAGGCGCTCTCGCTCGACCTGACGATCGGTGACGGCGCGCCGTCGCAGGCGAGCGCCTTTGCCGGCTGGCGGCGGGCGATCCCCAAGCCGCTCGATGCGGGCGCGACCTATGCGGTCGACCAGGGCGTGCTGCGCGTCGCGGTGCCGTTCCCCGCCGGGGCTAGGGCGCAGGACGCCTATTTCTTCCCGCTCACCACCGGCGTGATCGACAATGGCGCGCGCCAGACCGTGTCGCGGTCGGGCGATACGCTGACGATCGCGACGCGACTGGCGGCCAATGGCAAGGCCAATGCGCCGATCGAGGGTGTGCTGCGGATCGGCGACGCGCAGGGGCTCGCGGTCAGCGCCGCGCCCGGGGTCGTTGCGGCGGGGCCATCGGATGATGCGGGCGGGCTGTGGGCGACCGCACTGGCGGCGTTTGCGGGCGCGGTGCTCGGCGGGCTGATCCTCAACATCATGCCCTGCGTCTTCCCGATCCTGAGCCTGAAGGCGCTCAGCCTCGCGCGCGGTGGCGCCAGCGAACGCGAGGCGCGGCACGAGGCCCTGGCCTATACCGCGGGCGTCGTGCTGGTGTGCCTCGGCCTTGGCGCGGCGATCCTCGCGCTGCGTGCGGGCGGGTCTGCGGTCGGCTGGGCGTTCCAGTTGCAGCATCCCGCGGCGATCATCGTGCTGCTGCTGCTGAGCACCGCGATCGCGTTCAATCTGGCCGGGCTGTTCGAGGTGCCGACGCCGCGGTTCGCGGGCGAGAGCGGTGCGAGCGGTGCGTTTGCGACCGGTGCGCTGGCCGCATTCATCGCGACGCCGTGCACCGGGCCGTTCATGGGTGCAGCGCTGGGCGCGGCGCTCGTGCTGCCCTGGCCCGCGGCGATGGCGGTGTTCGCCGGGCTGGGACTCGGGCTGTCGCTGCCGTTTCTCGCGATCGGCTTCGTGCCGGCGTGGCGGCGCTGGCTGCCCAAGCCCGGCGCGTGGATGGAGACGTTCCGGCATGTCCTGTCGGTGCCGATGTTCCTGACCGCGATCGCACTCGCCTGGGTGCTGGGGCGCCAGACCGGCGTCGACAGCCTGACGCTCGCGCTCGTCGCGGTGCTGGCGATCGGCGCGGTGCTGTGGGTCGGCGGCACCCGGCAGCGCAAGGGCAAGGCGTTCGGCGCAGCGACGCTTGCCGCGCTGGCGATCGTGTTCGTCGGCAGCGCGGTCGTCATCGCCCGCGCGCCGCCGGCCGCGGCCAAGACGGCGGTCGCCGGCGACGAGGCGTTCAGCGAGGCGAAGCTTGCCGCGCTGCGCGCCGAGAAGCGCGGCGTGTTCGTCTATTTCACCGCCGACTGGTGCCTGACGTGCAAGGTCAACGAGAAGGCGGCGATCGAGACCGCCACGGTTCGCGACGCGTTCGCCAAGAACAAGGTCGCGGTGCTGATCGGCGACTGGACCGATGGCGACCCGGTCATGGGCCGCTTCATCGAGGCGCATAACCGTGCCGGCGTGCCGCTCTATCTCTATTATGCGCCGGGGGCGGCCGAGCCGACCGTCCTGCCGCAGGTCCTCACCCCGGCGCTGCTGGCGGGGCTGGGCGTCTAATCCGGCTTGTGCAGCGCGGTGAAGCGTTGCAGCATGGAACCGCAACGCTTGATGGGGAATTTACCATTTCGATGGGGAAACAAGCGTTCGACGAAATCATGGGGGCACCGGGCGATACCCGTGTCCGTCCCGAACTTGCCGCCTTGGGCCGCTGGATCGAGGAGACGCCCGACGCCGAGTTGCGGCGTCGCCAGCAGGCGGCTGAAACGACGTTTCGGCAGCTCGGCATTACCTTTGCCGTCTATGGCGAGAACGAGGCGGCCGAGCGGATCATTCCGTTCGACATCGTCCCGCGGGTCTTCCTGCATGACGAATGGACGCGGCTTTCCGAAGGGCTCGTCCAGCGTGTCGAGGCGATCAATGCGTTCCTCGAGGATATCTATGGCGAACGCCGCATCCTGAAGGAAGGGATCCTCCCCGAGGATCTCGTCATGGGCAATGCGCAGTTCCGTCCCGAAATCGCCGGGATGCGCCCGCCGCACGGGGTCTGGGCGCATATCTGCGGGATCGATCTGGTACGCACCGGACCCGACGACTTTTTTCGTGCTCGAGGACAATGCGCGGACGCCTCGGGGGTCAGCTACATGCTCGAGAATCGCGAGGCGATGCTGCGGCTCTGCCCCGAGCTGTTCCGCGAGTTTCGCGTCGCGGCGGTCGACAGCTATCCCGACCGGCTGCTTGAGACGATGAAGTCGGTTGCGCTGCACGGCGTCAGCGCACCGACCTGCGTCGTGCTGACGCCGGGGCATTATAACTCGGCCTATTACGAGCACAGCTTCCTCGCCGATACGATGGGCGTCGAGCTGGTCGAGGCGGCCGATCTGGTGGTCGACGACGATGTCGTATGGATGCGGACGATCGCGGGGCGCGTGAAGGTCGACGTGATCTATCGCCGGATCGACGACGATTATCTCGACCCGCTGGTCTTCCGTCCCGACAGCGCGCTCGGCGTGCCGGGGCTGATCGCGGCCTATGCCGCGGGCAATGTCGCGATCATCAACGCGCCGGGCAACGGCATCGCCGACGACAAGGCGATCTACAGCTACATGCCCGACATCGTGAAATTCTATTCAGGCGGCGAGTGCAAGTTGCCCAATGTCGAGACGTGGCGGTGCCGCGAGCCCCAGGCGCTGAAATATGTCCTCGACAATCTTGAGGACGTCGTCGTCAAGCTGGTCGACGGTTCGGGCGGCTATGGCATGCTGGTCGGCCCGACCGCGACGAAGCAGGAGATCGAGGATTTCCGTGCCGCGCTGATCGCCGAGCCGCATCGCTATATCGCGCAACCGACGCTCGCGCTGTCGACCGTACCGACGATGGCCGAATCCGGGCTGTGCCCGCGGCATGTCGATTTCCGGCCGTTTGTGCTGACCGGGTCGAAGGGCGTCCAGGTCGTGCCTGGCGGGCTGACCCGCGTCGCGCTGAAGCAGGGATCGTTGGTTGTGAATTCAAGCCAGGGTGGCGGCACGAAGGACAGCTTCGTCCTGATGGCGGATCAATCGCAGCGCATGGGGGGGGGCGGCATGACGCAGACGCTGGGCGGGATGACGCAGACCCTCGGCGAAGGCATGCCCGGGCCGGAGGCACAGTCCTGATGCTGTCGAGGACCGCCTCGTCCCTCTATTGGCTGGGACGCTATTTCGAACGTGCCGATTTCATCGCGCGGTTGGTCGAGGCGACGGTGCGCCTCGACGTGCTGTCGTCGCAGCCTGCGGGCGAGGCGGCCTGGGCATCGGCGCTGGCGGTCACCGAGACCGACGAGGCCTTTGCCAAGACCGGGGTGCCGGTCGGGCAGCGCGACGTGGTGCGCTTTCTCACGCTCGACGCCAGCCATCCGGGATCGATCGTCCGCTGCCTCGACATGGCGCGCAACAATGCCAAGGCGGTGCGGACCGCGCTGACGCGGGAATCATGGACCGCGATCAACCGTGCGTGGCTGTTGTTCGAAAACCGCGCGACCCCCGGCAGCACGACCGCGCAGCTCAACCTGGTCGAGGCGGTCAAGACCGAGACGCGCGGGTTCGAAGGTGCGATCCACCGCATGCTGCGCAATCAGACGACCTGGTTCATCCGGCTCGGCCAGGCGGTCGAGCGCGCGGACAACACCGCGCGGCTGCTCGACGCAAATATCATATCCTCCTTCCGGAGGGACAGAAGCTGGGCGGCGCGATCGATCGCGACCAGTGGACGACCATATTGCAGACCGTGTCGGCGGTGACCGCCTATCGCTGGATGTACAATGACGGCCTTCGGCCGGCCGACGTGATCGATTTGTTGCTGGCGCGTGCGGAGTTGCCGCGTAGTCTTGCAGCCTCGGTCGAGGAGACGGTGGACGTGCTCAATCTGCTTGCGAAACGCACCGGCCAGCATGGCGAGGCGGACCGGATGGCGCGGCTTCGTGCCTCGCGGCTGGGGCGAACCCGATCCGGCGAGGTGATCGCATCGGGCTTGCACCAGTATCTGCAGGCCTTCATCCAGGAAAATGCGCTGCTCCACGGCGCGATCGGCCGGCAGTTCAAGTTCCTTTGATGCGGTTGTCGGTCGATCACCGCACGATCTATCGCTTCACCGAGCCGCAAAGCCGCCTCGTCCAGATGCTCCGCATGACCCCGCAGAACACGCATGATCAGACGGTCGCGCAGTGGCGGATCGATATCGATTGCGATGCCCGGCTGCGGCAGGGGCGCGACGGGTTCGGCAATGCCATCACGATGCTCTATATCGACGGCCCGATCGACGGGATCGAGATCGATGTCACGGGCGAGGTGTTGACCAGCCATTCCGACGGCGTCGTCCACGGCGCCTATGAGGTGCTGCCGCCGGCGTTGTTCCTCCGGCCGACCGAGACCACTGCGCAGGACAAGGCCATTGCCGATTTCGCCGCACGCGTCGCGACGCCCGCGCAGGGCCGGATCGGCGCGCTGCACCGGGTGAACGAGGCGTTGCACGAACGCTTTGCCGCCAATCCCGGCCGTCCCGAGCCAAATCTCGGCGCGGCGGCGGCGTTCCGGCTCGACAGCGCCACCTCGCGGGACTTTGCGCAGATGTTCATCGTCGCCGCACGTTCGCTGGGGGCGCCGGCGCGCTATGTGTCGGGCTATCTTTTGACAGAACGCGAGGACGATCACCGTCCGACGCCGCATGGCTGGGCGGAGGCGCATGTCGACGGGCTGGGCTGGATCGGGTTCGACCCGTTCACCGGCGACTGTCCAGAAGAGCATCACGTCCGGGTTGCGGTCGCCCTCGATGCCGCAGGGGCCGCGCCGGTGGCAGGATCGCGGCTCGGCGAGGGCGGCGAGCGGCTGGAGGTCGATGTCGTCGTGTCGCGGGATGGTCAGTGACCGTCGGCGGCTAGTCCTTACCCTGCCCGGGGCCCTGCCCGGGGCCGTGCCCGGGGGCGGCCGCCAGCAGGTCATCCTCGCTCAGGCGGCTCCATCCGCCCGGGCCGAGCGCCTCGATCGGGCGGTACCGGATCTTGTATTCCATCCGGCCCGATCCCTTCACCCAATAGCCCAGATAGACATAGGGTAGCCCCGCACCGCGTGCGCGCAGGATGTGGTCGATGATGATGTAGTTGCCGAAGCCCGGCCGCGATGCGTCGTCCGCCGCGAAGAAGCTGTAGATCATCGACAGCCCGTCGGCCTGGCGATCGGTGAGGCAGGCGCCGACCAGCCGGCCGGGGGCACCGCCGATGCCCGGTTCGCGATACTCGACGATCAGCGAGTCGACGGGTGAATGCTCGACCATGTCGGCATAATCGTCCTCGTCCATTTCCGCCATGCCGCCGTCCGGATGACGCGCCGACAGATAGCGGCGCAGCAGCTGGAACTGTTCGTCGGTCGCCCATGCGCGACAGACGGTCGCGGTGATGTCTCCGTGCCGCTTGAGCAATTTGCGCTGCGTCGCATTGGGCGTGAATTCCGGCGTCACGACACGGACCGACACACAGGCGCTGCAGCCGGTGCAACTCGGCCGATAGGCGACGCCCTGGCTCCGTCGAAACCCGATCCGGCTCAGCGCGTCGTTGAGCTCGACCGCATGCGGGCCGTTCAGCTCGGTGAAGACCTTCCGCTCCTCCCGATTGGGCAGATAGGGGCAGGGGCCGGGGCTGGTCACGAAGAACCGGGGAAACCGAAAAGGCGCAGTCATCACGAAGTGCCCCTCTCTCGGCTTCAGCGCTCTCAAGGCGCGGGCGGTATATGATTCCTGTGCGGGCCGCTGGAAAGTGGGGCGGCCCGCGGTGGTAAAAGAAATTCCGGCGGCGTTGACCGGGGATCAGGCCAGTTCGACCGTGCTCGTCTCATAGCCCGCCGCCTTCAGCGCGGTGACCAGCCGATCGAGATGCGCGCGATCGCGGGCCTCGCATTCGATATCTGTGATCAGCCCCTTTGCCGGCAGCGTCGTAAAGACGCGCTGATGATACACCTCGATGATGTTCACCCGCTCCTGATCGAAGATCCGGGCGACGTTGTACAGCGCGCCGGGCTGATCCTGCAGGCGGATGCGCAATCGTGCGAGCCGGCCCGAGCGTGCGAGATCGCGCAGCAGGACGTGGCGAGCAGCCGCGTGTCGATATTGCCGCCGCACAGGATGATCCCGACGGTGCGCCCCTTGAAGCGCTCGGGATGCTGGAGCAGCGCGGCGAGGCCGGCGGCACCGGCGCCCTCGACGACCGTCTTCTCGATCTGGAGCAGCAGGCTGACCGCCATCTCCAGGCTGCGCTCGCTGACCAGGACGATGTCCTCGACGAGTTCGGCGACCATTTTCGAGGTGATGCCGCCGGGCTCCTTGACCGCGATCCCCTCGGCCAGCGTGTCGCCGGCGCAGGGCATCGTCGTCCCGTTGATGCGGTTGTACATCGACGGGAACAGCTCGGCCTCGACGCCGACCACCTCGATCGCGTGACCGCCCTGCGCGGCGTTGGCCCGCGTCACGGTCGCGACGCCCGAGATCAGGCCGCCGCCGCCGATCGGGACGACCATCATGTCGATCTCGGGCACGTCCTCGAGCATCTCGATCGCGGTCGTGCCCTGGCCGGCAATGACGCGGGCGTCGTCGAAGGGATGGACGAAGGTGAAGCCGCATTCGCCCTCGAGGATGCGGGCATGCGCATAGGCGGCGTCGAAGGTGTCGCCGAACAGCACGACCTTGGCGCCATGCCCTTCGGTCTGCGTGACCTTCACGGTCGGCGTGTTGGTCGGCATGACGATCGTCGCAGGGATGCCGAGCCGGTTGGCGTGATAGGCAAGACCCTGTGCGTGATTGCCCGCCGACGCGGCGATCACGCCCTTCGCGCACGCCTCGGGCGACAGCTGCAACAGCGTGTTGAGCGCGCCGCGTTCCTTGTAGGCCGCGGTGAACTGAAGATTCTCGAACTTCAGATAAACCGTCGCGCCGGTCATGTGGCTCAGCGTCCGGCTGATCAGCGTCGGCGTGCGGACGATCGAGGCGCGGATCCGGTCATGCGCGGCGCGGACGTCGTCGATGGACACGGGAAGGGTGGGTGCCGCTACGGCAGCGAGGGTAGCCATAGGCGTTGCGCTAGACCATCTGGCGCGCAGGGGAAACACCGCTTATGCGCTTGATCCATGGCAAAACTGGCATTCATCGGGACTGGCGTGATGGGCGCGCCGATGGCGGGGCATCTCGTCGCGGCAGGGCACGACGTCACCGTCTATAATCGCTCCCAGGCCAAGGCTTTGGCATGGGCCGATAAATATGGCGGATCGGTCGCCGACACGCCGGCTCTGGCAGCACGCGATGCGGATGCGGTGTTCACCTGTGTCGGCAATGACGATGATCTTGCCGCGGTAACATTGGGTGAGGACGGCGCGTTCGCGGCGATGCGCGACGACGCGGTGTTCGTCGACCATACGACCGTGTCCGCCGCGATCGCCCGGCGGCTGGCGAAGGCGCGCGCGTTCGCCGTCGATGCGCCGGTGTCGGGCGGGCAGGCGGGTGCCGAGAACGGCACATTGTCGATCATGTGCGGCGGTTCCGCCGACGCCATGGCGAAGGCCGAGCCGTATATGCAGGCCTATGCCGCGCGCATCGTGCATGTCGGCGACGCGGGCGCGGGCCAGACGACCAAGATGTGCAACCAGATCGCGATCGCCGGGGTGATCCAGGGCGTGTCCGAATCGATCCGCTTCGCGCAGAATGCCGGGCTCGACCTCGACAAGGTGTTCGAGGCGATTTCGGGCGGCGCGGCGCAGAGCTGGCAGATGGTCAATCGCTGGCCGACGATGGCGAAGGAAGATTTCGACTTCGGCTTTGCGGTCGACTGGATGCGCAAGGATCTGGGGCTCGCGCTCGACGAGGCGCGGCGCAACGGTGCCGTTCTGCCGGTCGCGGCGCTGGTCGATCAATTCTATGCCGATGTGCAGGCCATGGGCGGCGCGCGGCAGGATACGAGTGCGTTGGTGCGGAGATTGCCGAAGTGAAGCCTGTCCTGTTCGCAAGTGCCGCCCTGTCGCTGTTCGCCACCCCGGCGCTGGCCGACGGGATCGTCGACAACGTCAACGGCCTGACCATCACCGAGGGCGGCAAGATCGTCCGGTTCAAGGCGATCCTGGTCGACAAGGACGGCCGCGTGACCCGGCTGGTGCCGCCGGGGGAGGAGCCCCCCAAGCTCAGCCGCAAGGAATTGAAGAAGAACGCGGGCAAGCCGCTCTATGACTGGCGCACCGACATGGGCGGCAAGACCGTGCTGCCCGGCTTCGTCGATGCGCATGGCCATGTGATCGAGCTCGGCTTCGGCGCGCTGTCGCTCGATCTGTCGGCAGCGACCTCGCTCGACGACGCAAAGTCGCGGATCGCCGCCTATGTCGCGGCCAATCCCGATCGCAAATGGGTGCTCGGCCGCGGCTGGAACCAGGAAGCCTGGGGGCTCGGGCGGTTCCCGACCGCCGCGGATCTCGACTCGGTGTCGGGCGGCCATCCGATCTGGCTGTCGCGCGCGGACGGCCATGCCGGCTGGGCGAACAGCGTCGCGATGCGCGAGGCGGGGGTCACCGGTGCCACGGTCGCCCCGGCGGGCGGGCGGATCGAGAAGAGCGGCGGCGCGCCGTCGGGCGTGTTCGTCGATGCCGCGCAATCGCTGGTCGAGAAGGTCGTGCCGCAACCGCTGCCCAAGGAGCGCGATGCGGCCTTCCTTACTGCTCAGCGGATCCTGCTCGGGTACGGCGTCACCGCGGTCGCCGACATGGGCACCACGCTCGACGACTGGCTGACCTATCGCCGGATGGCGGATATCGGCGGGTTGCGCGTCCGGATCATGAGCTATGCGCTGGGGGTCGAGACCGCTGGGCGGATCGGCGGCAAGGGGCCGACGCCGTGGCTGTATGACGACCATCTGCGGATGGGCGGGGTGAAGCTCTATGCCGATGGCGCGCTCGGCTCGCGCGGCGCGTGGTTGCTGAAACCCTATGCCGATGCACCGGGGCAGACCGGGCTGGGCTTCCTGACCGATGCGCAGCTCCAGAACCAGATGAGCCGCGCGGCGATGGACGGGTTCCAGGTCGCGGTGCATGCAATCGGCGATCGCGCGGACCAGCAGGTGCTCGACGCGATCCAGGTCGAGAGCGAGACCTACAAGGGCGACCGGCGCTGGCGTGTCGAGCATGCGCAGATCGTCGATCCCGCCGACCTGCCGCGCTTCGGCAAGTTCGGCACGATCGCCTCGATGCAGCCCACCCACCAGACCAGCGACCGGACGATGGCGGAAGCGCGGCTCGGACCGGGGGCGGCTGACCGGCGCCTATGCGTGGAAGTCGATGCTGGCGAACGGATCGAAGCTCGCCTTTGGTACCGATTTCCCGGTCGAGAAGCCCGATCCGTTCGCCACCTGGGCCGCCGCATTTACGCGGCAGGATGCGAACGGCCAGCCGCAGGGCGGGTGGCAGCCGCAGGAGCTCATCTCGCGCGAACAGGCGTGGTGGGCGATGACGGGCGCCGCCGCCTATGCGGGGTTTGCGGAAACGAAGTTCGGTGCGCTCGCCGCCGGGCAGCGCGCAGACTTCATCGTCGTCGACCGCGATCCGATGATCGCTTCGCCGACCGAACTGCGCGCGATCAAGGTTGCCGAGACTTGGGTCGGCGGCGAGAAGGTCTGGGTTCGGAAATAGCCGGCCGGTAGCGTCAAAGGTCGCCGCTGGCATCCTTCGATGCGCGCGCGTTGATCCGCGCCCAGACCGCCTTGTGTTCGGCCTTCGCGTAGAGCGCAGCCCGTTGGCGGGGCGGTGCGGCTGCGAGAGTGGTCGCAGGTCGGGGAAAGTCGCCAGGACGAGCCGCAACCGCGCCTCGCGCTCGCGTTGCATCGTCGGCGTGATCGACGGGGGGCGAAATGTTCGTGCGCGGCGTCCAGCCGGGATTTCCGGGAAACGGCGCGCTGGTGCCTATTAAGCCGCTAGGGCCAGGGACGCCAAGTTGCGCAGAAGCGGCCGCAGAACAGGCAATCAGTCCGACGGCGAGCAGGATAGTTTTCATGGAACACCTCCGATGAAGACTAAACTGACACCATCAGGCAAGGTTGCAAGCCTAAACCTGTGGAGTGAAGCGGCGCGACCTTGGACTTTGGGTCGCGCAGCCGAGCAGATCAGGCGACTTGCGCTTCGACCATCTCATCGGGTTCGCGCAGGACATAGCCGCGGCCCCAGACGGTCTCGATGTAGTTTTCGCCATCGCACGCTAGGCTGAGCTTCTTCCGCAGCTTGCAGATGAAGACGTCGATGATCTTGAGTTCAGGTTCGTCCATCCCGCCATAGAGGTGGTTGAGGAACATTTCCTTGGTCAGCGTGGTGCCCTTGCGCAGCGAGAGCAGCTCGAGCATCGCATATTCCTTGCCGGTCAGGTGAACGCGGCTGCCATCGACCTCGACCGTCTTGGCATCGAGGTTCACGGCGAGCTTGCCAGTGCGGATGACCGACTGCGAATGGCCCTTCGAGCGGCGCACAACGGCATGGATCCGCGCGACGAGTTCCTCGCGGTGGAACGGCTTGGTGACGTAATCGTCCGCGCCGAACCCGAAGCTGCGAACCTTGGAGTCCATTTCGTTGACGCCCGACAGGATCAACACCGGCGTCGCAACACGCGCAACACGAAGACGCTTCAGAACATCATAGCCGTGCATGTCGGGCAAGTTCAGATCGAGCAGGATGATGTCGTAATCATACAGCTTGCCAAGATCGAGGCCCTCTTCGCCCAGATCGGTGATGTACACGTTGAAGCCCTCGGTCGTGAGCATAAGCTCAATGGCCTTGGCGGTGGTAGGCTCATCCTCGATCAGCAGCACGCGCATGGGTTGTCCCCCGTTTAGCGAAAACGCCAGCCCCTGCTAAGCGATCCGCCGTTGATTCATTAACCAAAGAACATCTGAAAGCAAAAGGTTAATTCCGTCTTAAATGAGAGCGTTATACGAACTCTTGGTACGGAACCGACCGAAACTCCGTGATCAGACCCCGGGAACCGAGTCGCGGCGCGGGCTCACGTCTTTGCCGGGTCGAGCGTGTGCCAGGCAAACCCGTCGCGCGCGAGCAGTTCGTCTGCCGCCGCCGGTCCGGTCGTACCCGCGGCGTAAGTGTCGGGTGCGCCTTCGCTTGCCCATGCGTCGAGGAACGGCTGGACCGCGGCCCATCCCGCCTCGATCGCGTCGGCGCGCTGGAACAGCGTCTGGTCGCCCGCGAACAGATCGTGGATCAGCGACTCATACCCGGTCATCGCGCCGATATCGAACGAGTCGGCATAGCGGAAATCCAGCGCGATCGGCGCGGTGTCGACCTCGAGCCCGGGGCGCTTGATATTGATATCCATGCTGAGCCCCTCGTCGGGCTGGATCTGGATGATCAGGCGGTTCGGCGGCAGCTTCTCGGCGGCGGTCGCGTGAAACTGTGCGAACGGCACGGGCTTGAAGGTGATCACGACCTCGGTATCGCGAATCTCCATCGCCTTGCCGGTGCGCAGGTAGAAGGGCACGCCCGCCCAGCGCCACGTGTCGACCATCAGCTTCAATGCGACATAGGTCTCGGTGGTGCTGTCGGGGGCAATGTCGGGCGATGCGGTGAAGGCGGGGATGGCGCGCTCGCCGATCGTCCCCGCACCATAGGCGCCGCGGACGCCGTTGCGGCGCGCCTTGGCGGGCGAATAAGCCCGAACGGCTTTCAGCACCTTGCCCTTTTCGTTGCGGATGGCCTCCGCGTCGAAACTCGCAGGGGGTTCCATCGCGACCATCGCCAGCAACTGGAACAGATGGTTCGGGACCATGTCGCGCAATGCGCCCGTCGCGTCGTAGAACGCACCGCGCGTGCCGACGTCGACGGTCTCGGCGGCGGTGATCTGGACATGCGCGATGCAGTCGGCATTCCAGACCCGCTCGATCATCATGTTCGCAAAGCGTGCGGTCATGATGTTCTGGACGGTTTCCTTGCCGAGGAAATGGTCGATGCGGTAGATCTGCGTCTCGGCGACGTGCGACAGGATGCGCGCGTTCAGCGCCTGCGCGGAAGCGAGGTCGTGGCCGAACGGCTTCTCGATCGCGATCCGGCGAAACGCGGATTTGCTTTCATGCGTCAGCCCGTTGGCCGCGAGCCGATCGACGATGTCGCCGAAGAACCGCGCGGGCACCGCGAGATAGAAGGCGGCGTTGCCCGATAGCCGGTCGCTCAGCCGTGCATAGACGTCGTCCTGTGTGAAATCGCCCTGCATATACTGGACGCGCGCCTGCAACCGGTCCCAGGCGGCCTCCTGCTCGGGCGAGGCATGCGCCGTGGTAGCGCTGGCGCGAAAGATGGCGAGCGCGGTGCGCAGCGTGTCGTCGTCGCCGGGTTCGATACCGATCCCGAGGACCGAAAAATCGTCACCGATCATGCCCAGCCGGGTCATGTTGGTCAGCGCCGGCATCAGCAACCGGCGGGTCAGGTCGCCCATCGCACCGAAGATGACGAGCGTGGTCGGCGGGGCGGGATGGATCGCGCCGGTCATGCGCGGCGGGTCCGGGGCGCGGTCTGGTAGGGGAGCATCGACATCCTTCCGTGGTGACGCAGAGCAATAGCCTGGCGACGGGCATTGTTCCGTCGGGCTCAACCTGCGCGGTTCAGCCGGGGTCGCGAAGCCGCGCGCCGAGGAACGCGATGAGCGCTTCGACCCGGGCCGGGCGGAGCGGGCTGGGTGGGGTGAGCAGGTGGAGGCCGATTGGCGCGGGCGCCCAGTCATCGAGCAGCGTCACCAGCGCACCGGACGCGAGCTGCGCCTCGATGATGAAATGGGGCAGCCGCGCGATGCCGAGACCGGCGACGAGCGCCGGGACGACCGCCTCGCCGCTATTGGCGGTGAGCTGACCCTGCAGCCGCACCGAAACGTCGCTTTCGCCGGCGCGCTGAAACCGCCAGGGACCGACGACGTTCGAATAGCCGATCAGGCGGTGTTCGCCGAGCTGCGCGGGATGCGTCGGCGTTCCGTGCGCCGCCAGATAGGCAGGCGCGGCGACGGTGTGCGCCTGGATGCTGCACAGCCGTCGCGCGCGCAGCGAACTGTCAGGCAGCTCGGCGATCCGCAGCGCCACGTCGAACCCTTCGGCGACGATGTCGACTCGCGAGTCGGACAGATGCAGGTCGATCTCGATGCCGGGATGCGCGGCCAGGAACTCGGCCAGCAGCGGCGCGACATTGGTGATCCCGAAACTCATCGGCGCCGCCAGTCGGACGCGCCCTGTCGGCGCGCTTGCGGCATCGTTCGCCGACTCCTCCGCCAGCCGCGCTTCGCCCAGGATCCGCGCGGCATGTTCGGCGAGTGGCTTGCCCGCCTCGGTCAGCGCGAGCCGGCGCGAGGTGCGATGAAACAGCGACTGGCCGAGATGCGCCTCGAGCCGGGTGATCGCCTTCGATACGGTCGCTTGCTCAGTCCGATCGCGTCGGCGGCGGCGCTGAACGAGCGATGTTCGACGACGCTGGCAAAGATCGCCCAGGCTTCGAGGTCGGGAAGGCGCATCATTCACTCTCCGCAGCGGTCACGTTTGCTAGCAATCGAAACGATCGGTTTCCAGCGTTTCTATTTACGGTGCGATGCCAGTGTCTATCTTGGTGGCAACAAGTGGAGACCTCTGATGACGACCACGACTCTCAACACCGTAGACCGCCGCCCCTTCGACAGCCTGGGCCATGCCGATCATGGCTGGCTGAATGCGCGGCATCATTTCTCGTTTGCGAGCTATTATGACCCCGCCCGGATGGGATGGGGCGCGATCCGCGTCTGGAACGACGATCAGATCGCCGCCAATTCGGGCTTCCCGCCGCATCCGCATCAGGACATGGAGATCATCACCTATGTCCGCAGCGGCGCGATCACGCATCAGGACTCGCTCGGCAACAAGGGCCGCACCGAGGCCGGCGACGTCCAGGTGATGAGTGCCGGTTCGGGCGTCCGCCATGCCGAGTATAATCTGGAGCCCGAGACGACGACGATCTTCCAGATCTGGATCGAGCCCAGCCGCAAGGGTGGTTCGCCGAGCTGGGGTGCAAAGCCGTTCCCCAAGGGCGAGCGCTCGGGGCAGTTCGTGACGCTGGCAAGCGGCTTTGCCGATGACGGCGACGCGCTGCCGATTCGCGCGAATGCGCGGGTGCTGGCCGCGACGCTGAAGGCGGGCGACAGTGTCGACTATGCTGTGGGCGAGGGGCGTCACGCCTATCTTGTCCCGGCGACCGGCGCGATCACGATCGACGACGAGACCATCAACACCCGCGACGGTGCGGCACTTTCGGGCGGCCGGACGGTGCGGATCACGGCACTCGACGAGGCCGAGATCGTTCTGGTGGATTCCGAGTAATTTTACCGATGATCCTATGACCATTCCGGCCTGTGCCGGGATGGTCTGCCCTTGAGGAGACTGACATGACCAAGGTTCTGGTTCTCTACTATTCGTCCTACGGCCATATCGAGCAGATGGCGGATGCCGTCGCCGAAGGCGCGCGCGCGGGCGGCGCGGAAGTCGACATCCGCCGGGTCGCCGAGACCGCACCGCAGGCGGTCGTCGAGTCGGCGCATTTCAAGACCGACAGCGCGCATGCCGAGATCGAGGGCCCCGATGCACTGAAGGACTATGACGCGATCATCGTCGGTGCACCGACCCGGTTCGGGCGGATGCCTGCGCAGATGGCGTCTTTCTGGGACACGACCGGTGGCCTGTGGTTCTCCGGCGCGCTGGTCGGCAAGGTCGGCGGTGCGTTCACCTCGACCGCGAGCCAGCATGGCGGGCAGGAGACGACGTTGTTCTCCATCCTGACCAACCTGCTCCATCACGGCATGACGATCGTCGGCTTGGACTATGGCTTCCAGGGGCAGATGGGCGTCGACGCGGTCAAGGGCGGCTCGCCCTACGGCGCGACGACGATCTCCGATGGCGATGGCAGCCGGATGCCGAGCAGCGTCGAACTCGACGGTGCGCGCTACCAGGGCAAGCGGATCGCCGAGACGGCCGCGAAGCTGAAGTAAGCGCGAACGATCCCTCGGGGCGACCGGGGGGATCAGCGCTTGCGGCGTTTGCCCTTTTCGGACGGAAGCGCCGGGACGGGCGCGGCCGGCACCGCGGGTGCGACGACCGGCGGG
>NZ_JRVI01000068.1:0-8079 GCF_000783375.1 Sphingomonas sp. Ant20 | reverse complement strand
GCGCTCCGCCCGCGCGCATCGCGGCGAGCGCGGCGAGGTCGGCGGCGCCTGCCATCGTGCCGGCGATGACCCCGACCATGCCGCGGGTGTATTTGTGCGCATCGGGTCCGGGCGGTGCGAGGTGCGGGCTTTTGAGCACTTCCGTCCGGCTGGTGACGGGGACACCGATGTCGAGGAGGCGGACCTCGCCGCAATAGCGCGCGGCGGGCTGGAGGAGATGCGCGGGTTTGAGTGCGCCGAGGGCGAGTGTGAGGTGGAAGACGGGGGGGTGTCGTGAGCGCGTGGCCGGAGTCGGTGGCGAGGCCGCTGGGGAGGTCGATGGCTATGGCGAGGGTGGCGGCTTTGGTCAGGGTGTGGAGTCTTTCCCCGATCGATACCTCCCCGGCGGAGGCCGGGGTCCAGTTGGGTGAACCGTGCGAGTCGTCGATAGCGGTGCCCAACTGGGCCCCGGCCTTCGCCGGGGGGGGTGTTTGGGGTTTGGGGTGAAGGACCATCCAGCGGGCGGGTGAGGCCGGTGCCGAAAAGGGCGTCGACGAGAATTGGAGCGGGCGTCGCGTCCACGAGAGTTTGGACGGGGCCGGGCCACCCTGCCCTTGCCGCCCTAGCAGCGTCGGTGCGGGGTTGGGACAGCGCGGCGACGCGGACGGTTGCGCCCAGGTCGGCGAGCACGCGCGCGGCGACATAGCCATCGCCGCCATTGTTGCCGGGGCCGCAGAGGATCAGGATGGCGTTCGATCCCGCCAGACGGTGGACCGCGTGCGCGATCGCGGTGCCTGCGCGGTCCATCAGCGTCTCGACCGCGACCCCGGTTGCGATCACCGCATCCTCAGCCACGCGCATCTCGGCGGCGGTCAGGACGGGCTGGCCCTCGATCCGGATCATGAGCGTTCGCACTTGGCTGGACCGTCGCGGGAGGCGGTAGCGGTCGGTGCCCAGCGCGACGTCGATGCTGCCGGGCGCGGATGCCGTGACCTGCGCCCGCTCCGCCCCGTCGGCGGCGACGACGCTGCGGCCGTCGGGGGCGACGCGCAACCTTCGGAAGCCGCCATCGGCGTGGCGGAGGGTCAGGATCACGCCATCAGCGCCGCGCGACTGCTCGATCGTGCAGTCGGGGGCCAAAGCGGCGGCCCCCTTGGCGCAGGGGACATGCATGACGGGTGGGTCGTCGCGGCGTGACGCCGTGTCACCGGTGTCGGGCTTGCCGCTCCCGCAGGCTGCCAGCGGGAGCGAGACAAGCCCGACAAGATACTGCGATCGTTTAGATATCCGCGTAGACATGCGTTTCGGCTGCGGCTCCCGGGTGCGTGACCGCGCCCTTGTACGCCGGACCGACGGTCTTCGCATAGCGCCACAGCGCCCCCGAGCCGTAATCGGTCTTGCGTGGGACCCAGACCGCGCGGCGTGCCGCCATCACGTCCTCGGGAACATCGAGATCGATCGTCCCCGCCTCGGCATCGATATGGATCATGTCGCCATCCTCGACGAGTGCGATCGGGCCGCCATCGGCAGCTTCGGGGCCGACATGGCCGATGCAGAAGCCGCGCGTGCCGCCCGAGAAACGGCCGTCGGTGATCAGCGCGACGCTCTCGCCCATGCCGAGGCCATAGAGCGCGGCGGTGGTCGAGAGCATCTCGCGCATGCCCGGACCGCCCTTGGGACCTTCGTAGCGGATGACGATAACCTCGCCCTCGTTGATCGCGCGCGCCTCGACCGCGGCGAAGGTGTCCTCCTCGCAGTCGAACACGCGCGCCGGCCCGCTGAACTGCAGCCGATGCATCCCCGCGACCTTCACGATCGCGCCATCGGGGGCGAGGCTGCCACGCAGGCCGACGACGCCACCCGTCGGGGTCAGCGGGGTGCTGATGTCGTAGATGACCTTCTGGTCGGGGTTCCACGTCACCTGGTCGATATTCTCGGCCAGAGTCTTGCCGGTTACGGTCATGCAGCTGCCGTCGAGGAACCCGCCGCTGAGCATCGTCTTCATCAGCATGTAGACGCCGCCCGCCTCGTACATGTCCTTGGCGACATACTTCCCACCGGGTTTGAGGTCGGCGATGTACGGCGTTGTCTTGAAGATCTCCGCGACGTCGAACAGGTCGAACTCGATCCCCGCTTCCGACGCCATGGCGGGCAGATGCAGCGCGGCGTTGGTCGAGCCGCCGGTCGCGGCGACGACTCGCGCCGCATTGATGAAGGCCTCGCGGGTGCAGATGTCGCGCGGGCGGATATTGTCGGCCAGGCACTCCATGACCTGCGCCCCCGCAGCCACCGCGATCTGTTCACGCGTCGTGTAAGGAGCTGGCACCATGTTGCTGTTCGGAATAGACAATCCGATCGCTTCCGCGACGCAGGCCATGGTGTTGGCGGTATATTGCCCACCGCAGGCGCCGTGACCCGGGCAGGCGACCTTCTCGAGCGCATGCACCTCCGACAGCGGGCAGGCACCGGCGGCATATTTGCCGACGATCTCGAACACGTCGACGACGGTGACGTCGCGCTCCTGATAGCGGCCGGGCAGGATGGAGCCGCCATAGACGAACACCGACGGGATGTTCAGGCGGAGCATCGCCATCATCATGCCGGGCAGCGACTTGTCGCACCCGGCAAAACCGACCAGCGCATCGTAGCAATGGCCGCGGACCGAGAGTTCGACCGAGTCGGCGATGACTTCACGGCTGACGAGGCTCGCCTTCATCCCCTGATGCCCCATCGCGATGCCGTCGGTGACGGTGATCGTGTTGAAGCGGCGCGGCATCCCGCCACCCTGGATGCGCCCGCCTGCGCGGCATCGGCCTGCGCATCGAGCGTGGTGTTGCATGGGGCTGAGTTGTTGCCGGCGGATGCGAGCGCGACGAACGGACGCGCGATATCCTCTTCGGGAATACCCATCGCGTAGTAATAGCTGCGGTGCGGCGCACGCTCTGGACCGACGGAGACATGCCGGCTCGGCAGGCGCGATTTATCGAATATACGGGTCATGGCGACCGCCTATGTCGCGAGACGGGGCCTTTGCGCAAGACAGTTGCGTATGGATTTGCAGTTTTATCCGCCGCGGGCGTGGCCGGGCACCCGCCGCAAAGCGAGCGCGGCGGGCGTCAGAGGCTTTCGAGCGCCTTGGCGACGCCGTCCATCGTGAACGGCTTCTGCAGGCGGGGCCGGTCGCGGAAGCGCGGATCGAGGCCGTCATCGCCACCGCCGGTCGCGAACACGAAGGGAATGCCGCCCTCTGCAAGCCGTTCGGCGATCGGAGTACTCTTCTCACCGCCACGCAGGTTGACGTCGAGGATCGCGGCGTCGACACCCCCGGCCGAGATGCGGTGCAGGGCATCGGCGACGGTGTCGACGGACCCTGCGACGCCCTTGTCCAGCACCTCGAGGAAATCCTCGAGCATCATGGCGATCAACGGTTCATCCTCTACGATGAGGATCTGCTGTGGCACGTTCATATTTTGTACCTTAGGCGGCAATTTCGCCGAGCGCCAACATCTTGTTGCTTAACGTGCCGCAAGAACGTCGCGCGCGGCTTCGGCAAGCTGCTGGACCGAGAAGGGCTTGGGAAGAAACTCGACATTGTCGAGGTCGATCGACTTGCGCAGCTGTTCCTCGGCATAGCCCGACATGAAGACGATCGGCAGGTCGGGATATTTCTCGCGGGCGTGCCGGACCATCGTCGGGCCGTCCATGGTCGGCATCACCACGTCGGTGATCAGCAGATCGGGGCGGCCGTTCTTCGCCATGATCTCGAGCGCGACCTCGCCATTCTCCGCGGTCAGCACGCTATAGCCCTGGCGGGTGAGCGCGCGTTCGGCGACTGCGCGGACCATGTCCTCGTCCTCGACCAGCAAAATCGTGCCCGTGCCCCACAGGTCGGCGGGCTTGGCCGCGGGCTTGGGCGCGGTGAGCCGCGGCGCGGCGGGCGCGGCGTGGACGGGGAGGAAGATGGTGAAGGTCGCCCCCTGCCCCGGCTGCGATTCGGCGAAGATATAGCCGCCCGACTGCTTGACGATGCCATAGACGGTCGAGAGGCCGAGCCCGGTCCCCTTGCCGAATTCCTTGGTCGTGAAGAACGGCTCGAAGATCTTGGGCAGGACCTCGGGCGGGATTCCGGTGCCGGTGTCCTGGACGATCAGCGCGGTATAGTCCGCGACGGGCAGGATGTCGGAGGCCATCTGCCGCACTTCGGTCGCCGAGACGGAGCGCGTGGTGATGGTCAGCGTGCCGCCGCCGCGCGGGTTGGCGGACAGGATCGCATCGCGGGCGTTGACCGCGAGATTGACGACGACCTGTTCGAGCTGCCCCGGATCGGCGCGGACCGGCCCCAGGTTGCGGCCGTGCATCATGTCGAGCCGGACGGTCTCGCCCATCAGCCGCTTGAGCAGGTTCGAGACCTCGGACACGACGTCGGGCAACTGCAGGATCTGCGGGCGCAGCGTCTGCTGGCGACTGAAGGCGAGCAGCTGGCGGGTCAGTCCGGCGGCGCGGTTCGAGTTGGTGCGGATCTGCTGGATGTCGTCATAATCGCTGTCGCCGGGCGAATGGCGCATCAGCATCAGGTCGCAGTGCCCGATGATCGCGGTCAGGATGTTGTTGAAATCATGCGCGACGCCGCCGGCGAGCTGGCCGACCGCCTGCATCTTGGTCGCCTGCGCCACCTCGCGCTTCAGTCGCGATTCCTCGCTATTGTCCTTGAGGCTGAGCAGGACCGCGGCGTCGCCGAGCCCGCGCGCGCCGGCGATGGTCAGCGCGACCGGCTCGTCGGGATGATCCTTCAGCCGGACCGCCATGTCGGTCGAATGCGTCTGCCCGCCCGCGAACCGGCGGATCGCGTCGGCGACCGCGGTCTTGTCCTCGCGCACGACGAGATCGCCGGGGTAGAGCGGCGGCGCGGCGCCGACGACCCCGGCGGCGCGCAGGAACGAGTCGTTCATCTGGATGAAGCGGCCCTCACGATCGACCAGCGCCATGCTGAACGGCATCAGGCTGACGAGGCTGCGGACATGCGCGGAGGCCGACGCGCCGATCGCGGGCGCGTCCTCCTCGTCGTCGAGCAGGATGACGAGGACGGGGGCGTCGTCGCCCTCGACAAAGGGCACCTGCACCACGCGCAGCGGCGTCCCCGCGCCGCCCTCGCGCGCGAAGCGGACGAGGCCGCGATTGTCGGTGATCAGGAAGCGCGCGAAGTCGCGTCCCTCGATCGCCTCATGCTCGTCGCCGATCGCGCGGACGCGGAGCACGCGGTTGGTCGCGCGGACGCGGCCGTCGGCGCTGAGCAACGCCGCCATGATCCCGCTGCCGCCGAGCCGGTCGCCGGTCGGCCCGTCGATCAGCCGTTCGGCGGTCTGCGCGAGGTCATAGTCGGGCGCGGTGACGAACCGCCAGACGAGCATGTCCGCCTCGTCGCCGGCGCGGGTGATCGATGCCGAGATGCGCAGCCCGTTGGCGACCAGCCGCTCCGCCTGCGCATGACCGTCGCGCCATGCGGTGCGTCCGGCCTCGGCGAGCAATACGACCCCACTCGCATCGAGCGGCAGCCCCGGCGGGGTCGGAAAGCCGCTGAACACCGCGTCATAGGCGTCGTTCGCGCAGACCAGCCGGCCCGCGCGATCGGTCACCGCGATTGCATCGCCGCTCGCCTGCGCCACCGCCCGCGTAAAGTCCCAGTCGATCGTGCGCAGTTCGGCGCTGCCGGCGCGCGCGAGCACGCGCCAGACGATCACCGCGCCGATGACGATGATCGCCGCGGCGAGAAAGGCCGCCGCGACGACGATGTCGCCGATCATGCCGAGCACCAGCCCCGATGCGGCGATCCCCGTCACCGTCGCGACAAGGGCGGCGCGGCGGTTCGGCCCGAGGCCGGTCTGGGGCGGAAGCGAAACCATGCGATGCCTCTTCCGCTGTTCGGGGGTTTGGGGTCAAGCATCATGTCCCCGCCCGGTTTCCCGGGCAGGGACGCGGCCGGTCACCAGATACGCACGCGCTGTTCGGGCGCGAGATACAGGCGCTGCGTCGGCTTGGGCTGATAGGCGGCGTACCAGGGGTCGAGATTGCGGACGACCGAGGCGCGCTGCTGCGACGGCGAATGCGGATCGGTCAGCAGCCGCTGACGCAAATTCGCCTCGCGGTAGTTGCGGCGCCAGACCTGCGCCCAGCCAAGATAGAAGCGCTGGTCGCCGGTGAAGCCGTCGAGCACGGGGGCCGCCTTGCCGCCGAGCGCGGTGTGATAGGCGTCATAGGCGACCGTGAGCCCGGCGAGATCGGCGATGTTCTCGCCCATCGTCAGCTGGCCCTTCACGTGCATCCCCGGCAGCGGCTCATAGGCGTCATATTGCGCGCCGAGCTTGCCGGTGAGTGCGTTGAACCCGGCGATGTCCTTGGGCGTCCACCAGTCGGTGAGCTGCCCCTTGGCATCGTATTTCGAACCCTGGTCGTCGAAATGATGGCTCAGTTCGTGCCCGATCACCGCACCGATGCCGCCATAATTGACCGCGTCGTCGGCCTTGGGATCGAAGAAGGGCGGCTGGAGGATGGCTGCGGGGAAGACGATCTCGACCATGCCGAAATTGGCATAGGCGTTCACCGTCATCGGCGTCATGCCCCATTCCCAGCGCTGCAGGGGCTTGCCGAGCTTGGCGATGTTGTCCTGATGCTGCCATTCGTTCGCGCGCCATTCGTTGCCGAACGCGTCGCCGGACGTGATCGTCAGCGCGGACAGGTCCTTCCACTGGCTGGGATAGCCGATCTTGGGGGTGAAGGCGGCGAGCTTGGCATGCGCCTTCTGCTTGGTCTCGGGCGCCATCCAGTCGAGCTTGTCGATCCGGCGGCCCATCGCGGCGAGCACGTTCTTCACCAGCACATCGGCTGCGGCCTTGGTCTCGGGCGGGAAATACTGCGCGACGTAGAGTTTGCTGACCTCGTCGCCGAGCGCACCGCTGGTGAACTGGACACCGCGCTTCCAGCGGGCCTCCAGCTCGGGCGTGCCGCCGAGCACGGTGCCGTAGAAGGCGAACTGTTCGGCGTCGAACGCCTTTGGCAGCACGTCCGCATAGCCGTCGAGCGAGCGGAGCATCAGCTGGTCCTTGAGCACGCCGATCGGCGCGGTCGCGACGAGTTTTGCAATGCCGGTGATCGCCGAGGGCTGCGCGACGATGACGGTCGGTACGGGCGTGCCGGTCGCCTTGAAATAGCCCGCGAAGTCGAAGCCGGGCGCGCGCCTGGCGAGATCGGCGACGGTCATCTTGTTATAGGTCTTGGTCGCGTCGCGGCTGTCGACTCGGGTCCAGCTGACCCGGGCGATCTCGGTCTCGAACGCGAGCAACGCGGCGGCGCGCGCCTCGGCATCGGGTTCGCCGGCGAGCATCAGCATTTTCGCGATGTGCGCGCGGTAGGCGGTGCGCGCCTCGACCAGCTTGGCGTCGGTGCTGAGATAATAATCGCGGTCGGGCAGGCCGAGCCCCGACTGACCGAGCGAGAGCGCGTACTGCTCGGGGATTTTGTCGTCCTGGCCGACGCCGCTGCCGAACGGGCCGCCGATCCCGGCGCGATCCGCCTCGGCGAGCAGCGCGGGATAGCCCGACCGGTCCTTCAGTGCGGCGATCTTCGCGAGCCATGGCCGGATCGGCGCCAGCCCCTTGGCCTCGATCGTGCCGGTGTCGAGGAAGGTCGCATAGGCGCGGCCGATCTTCGAGTTCGAGTCCTTGGCCGCGGTGTCGAGGATGCCGCGGGTGCGCGTCTCGGACAGGTCGGAGAGGAAGTTGAACGCGCCGTAGTTCGACTTGTCCGCGGGGATCGGGGTGGTCTTCGCCCAGTTGCCATTGGCGAAGGCGTAGAAATCGTCACCGGGCTGGACGCTCTTGTCCATGCCCTTCTCGTCGAAGCCGAAGCTGCCATATTGCGCGCCGGTCGCGGCGGGCGCGGCGGGTGCGGCGGTTGGTTCGGCGGTCTGCGAGATGGCGGCGGTGACGCCGGTGATCGCGGTGGCGGCGAGCAGGCCGGCGGCGATGTAGGTCTTCATGCGAGTCTCCTGGAATTTCGTTCGCGGTACACCTCCCCGCGAAGGCCGGGGCCCAGTTGGGAAGGTCT
>NZ_JRVI01000067.1:0-13986 GCF_000783375.1 Sphingomonas sp. Ant20 | reverse complement strand
CTGTGCAAGGCGTCGTCGCCGCGCGCAGGGCCGATCCCGGATAGCCGGCGGCCACGTCCGCCTCGATTGCGGCCAGTGCGGCGTCGGATGCGCTGTCGTCGGTAGCCTCGAGCAGCGCGCCGTCCGCGGGCGGAGAGAAGGCGAGCGCGACGACTGGGCCCGTCTGCCGCCAGCGCATCGTCCAGCCCGCCGCGGGACGGAGGACCAGGCTGTCGTCGTTCCAGCGCAGATCGCCGATAGCGTCGCCCGCCGCCTCACGGAACGCGGCAAGCCGTGCGGGCGCGATCGGTCGATCGAACCGCGCGACCAGTTCGCCGTCACGATCCTCGATCCGGACGACGGCGTCGTCGGGCCAAGCGAGCCGGGACTCGGACGTGACGATCCGGCCATCCGCGAAAACGGTCCGGGGTACGACCAGCACCGGCGCATCCGCGAGGCAGAGAAACAGGCTGATCATTGCACCAGCACCGTCCGCGCCCGGCCCGGCTGGCCCTGCGTGATCAGCAGCCGGGCGTGCAGCGCGGCAAGCGATCGGTCCTGCGGCGTTTCGGATCGCAGCGTCTCGACCAATCTTACCGCCTCGTCCCGCCGACCGAGCTTCTCGAGCACTTCCGCGCGCGCCCTGCTGTCGGCAGGCGTCTGGGCGAGCGCGCGTTCGAGCCAGGGGCGTGCCCCACGCGCCCCACCGATCCGCGCCTGCACGTCGGCCATCAAGCGCAGCGCGGACAGATCGGTCGGGGTGGTCGCGAGATGCGCGTCGAGCCATTGTACCGCGGCCTTCGCATCGCCCGCGTTCCACGCCACCCAGGCGAGGTCGAGCTGATCACGCGGCCCGGCGATCCCGCCAGCGACGCGGCGTTTCGTGATCGCCGCCGCCTGTGCCGGATCGATCCGCGCGGGCGCGCAGCGGACACGGCGCGGACCTGATCGGGGGATAGCGCGCGGCCGTCGAGCAACGCGGTCAGCACCGTCCGACCGGCGGCGTCGTTGCCCGCCGTGCGCGCCAGCGACAGTCGGATCAGCATCACGTCGGTCTCGTCCGCGAGCGGATGCCGGGACAGGAACGCCAGCGCAGCGCCCGGTTGATCGCGTTCGGCATAGCAGGCCAGCCAGCTGCGCTGCCGGGTCGCGCTGCCTTGCACGCTCTGCTGTTTCAGCCAGGCGAGATCGTCGGATCCGGGGCGCGGACCCATTAGGTACAGCAGGCGCTGCGCTGCCGGCGCAGTCGGTGCCAGCCCGGCCGCCGCACGCCGCAGCACCGCCGTCGCATCCCCGCGATACCCGGCCGCGACTAGGCGTTCCGCAATCTGCTCGAGCGGCGCACCGGATCCGGCCGCATGCGCCAGCAATTCGCTGCGCAGCCCGGCGCGGTCGCCGGCCTCGGTCAGGATTGCCTCGCGTGCCGCCTGACGCTGCTCGACCGGAAGATAGCCGGCTGCCCGCAAGCCTGCGGCGGTGTCTTTCGAACGCGCAGCCACCCGGATGGCGAGCCATGGGTCCGCGGCGCGCCAGTTCGCGGTCGTCGCGGTGTCAAGCAGCGCGATAAGGTCGCGCCGTCCGGCCTTGTCGGCACGACGCGCGAGATCGAGCGCCAGCGCGGTATCGGGCGGCGGGATGACGTGGTTCGCCGCGGCCACGATCACCAAGTCGGGCCGATCGATCGCATAGGCCGCCGCGACGATATCCGCAGCGGGCAGGGCGCCTCGCTTCTCCACCGCCCGCGCGACCAGCGCGGCAGCGTTCGCGGCGCGTCCGGTCCGGTGAAGAAGATCGATGCGGAGGCGCCACGTTGCTGCGGTCGCACCATCGGGCCGGGCCGCCAGATAATCGAGCGCAACCGCCGGTCGCTTCGCAGCGACCAGATCATAGGCGACCTGCAGCGTGGACACCGGCTGGCCCTCTGCGATCAGCCGCGTCGTGAGCGCGGCGAGCGTCGCTGCGTCCGCGGTCGCGATCTGCGCCGTGATCGACGGATGCGCAGGCGGCAGCACCGGTGATGCTGGCGCGGGCATCGAACTGCGCGCAGTCGAAAACGGCACCGGCTGCGCCCGACGAACGGCGGGGAGGATTTCACGCTCCTTCGGCAACAGCATCAACCCGCCCGCGAGCAGACCGATCCCGGTCAGCGCGGGCAGCAGGAGCGCAAGCCGTGCGCGGTCGCGGTCGATCCTCACCCCGCCGGCTCCGGCATGAGCTGGTCGAGCGCCAGGGTCGCGACATAGGGGCTGAACCCCGCCGCACGCTCTCGCGCATACAGCGCCGCGACCTGTTTCGTATCCGCCGGATCCCAGTAATCCAGCGTCATCAGCGCCAGCGCCGGGTTCCGCGCCTGTGCGGTGCGCAGGCGACCCGCTTGCCAGGCCCAGTCCGAATCGCTCAGCAACTCATAGTGTTTGGCCGCAAAATTCCACCGCGACGCCATCGCCTCGCCGAGCAGATAGTCGATCTTCGGCGCGACGTCGGGCAGCAGCGCATAGCCGCGGTTGAGCATGATGCGGATCTTGGGGAAGCGGGCGCGCACGGCGGCGATCAGCGATACGCCTGCCGCTACCATGCCCTTGTTGGCCACCGGATCCTGCTGTTCCATCGCCTCGGCATTATCCATCGTATCGATGAAGATTCCGTCATAGCCGAGCGCGAGGATCGCGGGGACGAGCCGGTCGACCACCGCTGCCCGCCACGCCGGATGACGCAGGTCGGCGAGCCGCGCGTCGGGCCAGTTGGGGTTGGCGGCCTTGAGCGCGCCGGCCTTGTCCAGCCCGGCGAAATAGGGTCGGTTGCGTTCGACTTCCCCGAAGCTGACATAGCCGAGCAGCGTGCTGCCCGGACCGCGAAGCGGCGCGATCGGCCGCGCATGATGCGGCTCGAGGACCAGCAGCGCGCAGCCGCGTGCCAGCACGGGATCAGTCGCGGCACCGTAATCGACGCCCCAGCGCACCGCAGCGTTCGCGGACGGTCCGGGCGCAGCGTCCGACTGGTGGCGGCCGCCCAATGCCCAGCCGGCCGCGCCGAGCGCGAGCAGCCTCTGGACTACCCCGCGGCGGCGCATATCCGTAAATCCCGTCACAACAGACGTCCTCCATGCCCCACGACGGAGGGATTGTTGCCGACGAACAGCAGATAGGTGAGGTTGACCGTGGCTTCAGCGACCAGCGCGAGGCCGACTGACGCCCCGACGACGGCGCCGGCCATATAGCCCCAGCCGAACGCGGCGAACCCCGTGTCCCATTGGAGAAGTGTCGCAAGTCCGCTGCCAATCGCGAAAGCGGTCCAGGTCACGAGGATCCGCCCGAACAGGTCATAATAGGCGAGCACGACCGTGGCCGCGATCACCACGAGGTGGAAGACGGTGCCGAGCGCGGTCTGGCGAAACGCGAAGACCGCGCGTGCGTCCGCGCCGATCAGCTCGAACAGCGGCACCGCGAACACCCAGCGAGCGCCGCGACGAGCGCCTGTACCAGCAGCATGATCCGCAGCCCGTCGAACATTGTCCGCGCGAGGTCGCTGCGCGCCTCCTCGATACGCTGCAGCGTCGAGGTGCCGGTACACCGGACGATCATGTCGCCGAATGCGCGATCGAACCGCGTCTCGGCGACGATCAGCAACAGCGTCAGGCCCGGCACCATCGTCAGCAGCCCCAGAAAACTGCCCTGATCGTTGATCGGGTTCAGGCGGAGCAGTCCGATCGCGCGAATGCTCTGCGGCCCCGTCCACAGGAGCCATTTGTCGACCCAGATCGCCGCGACTCCGGCAATGCCCGCCGCGGCAACGATAAGTGCGAGGCGTGGCGCCATCGCGTCCCGCGTCGGCAGGACGGGCGATGCGGAGAAATGTCGGCGGATCACCGCCATGATCGCGGCGAGCGTCAAGCCGACGCCCCCGGCAATGACCGCGAGAACGGTGGAGACGTCGGGCCTTGGCAGTAGCGCCAAGAGCAGCATCGCGACGCCGATGCCGAGCAGATAGGCGAGGGGTATCGCTCGGTACCGGCGCAGCGCGGTAAGCAGGGGCGCGGCGATCCAGACCTGCGTCAGCCAGGCAAGGATCAGCGTCGCAAGCGCGGCCTCGCCAATTGGAAGTCCGGCAAGGATCCCGAACACGATCGCCCCGATCGCCAGCGCGATCCCGCCGCCGGCCGCGAGCGCGACCAGCATGATGCCCGATACGCCGCTTGCGTCCCGCGCGAAGATCCGATCTGCGGCCATCCGTGTCGCGAGAATGCCGACCGGCGCCGCGGCGAGCGCCGACAGGCTGAACGCATAGACGAGGATCGTCTGGACGGTCCGCGCGCCGCGTGCGGCGAGATGCGTGCCCAACCAGTGGGTGAGCAACGCCATCGCGACCGCGGTGATCAACCACGGTCCCGCGCTGATCACCGCACCGAATGCAGCAGCGCCGACGATCCCGCCGACACCGCCCTCGCGCGCGGTTTTCGCTAACTGGAAGCCTATGCCCGCCATAACTTCGCCGGCCTATGGCGCAGCTTACATGAAGAAATCGTTCGCGGTCAGCACATGTTGACCGGCCAGCGCGATCGAAAAATCGGCGCCCGCACCGCTGTCGATATTGCCCTCGACCACGGTGAATTCCTTCCCGCCGATCATCTGGTAGCTGTAGCGCAACTGCCCCGGCGCGGTGAAGCGCGCGCTCGTGCCGATGAAGCTGAACGCCTGATCGCCGCGCGCGAACAGCGACGTGTTGGCGTCGATCATCGACAGGTCGATCTTGTCCTGCCCGACGGTGAAGTCGGTGATCACGTCACGCGACGCCGATGCGAGGCTGTCGCCCCTGGCCTCGAACCGGAAGATGTCCGCGCCGGCACCGCCGGTCATCATGTCCAAGTCGTCGCCACCGATCAGGATGTCGTTGCCGTCGCCGCCGCTCAGGATATCCCTGCCATTGCCGCCGATCAGCGTGTCGTTGCCCGCGCCGCCGTTGAGCGTGTCGTTGCCGAGCCCGCCAATGAGCCGGTCGTTGCCGCCAAGCCCGTTGAGCACGTCATTGCCCCAGCTGCCGTCGAGCACGTCCTGCTCGCCGGTGCCGTTGATCGTCTCGGAGAAAATCGTCCCGGTCTTCGTGATGCCGACCACGTCCGTCACGCCGATCGTCAGCGTCTGCGTATCGATCGCGCCGCGTGCGTCGGTCGCGACCACCGTCACGCCGTATATATTGTCGCGATTGGCATCGGTGGGCGCCTCGAAATCAGGGCCGGTGACGAACTTGAGCACACCCGTCGTCGCGTCGATCAAGAAATTCGCGCCGTCGCCGCCCGCACCGATCGAATATTTGATCGAATCGCCCCAGACGCTGTTCGCGTCGGTCGCGGTGATCGCCGTCAGTGCCGTGCCGTTCTCAGCGATCGACAGCGATCCCGTCGTGCCGCCCGCGAACGACGTCAGCACCGGATCGACATTGGCCTGATGACCGATCTTCACATCGTGAACGCCGATCGCGCCGAGGTCGATGGTCAGGATCTCGCCGATCTGGCTCGCGATCGTCCCGCCGCTCACCGTCGTCCAGTCGGTACCGGGCGCCTTCAGATCGACGGTGACCTTGCCCTCGCCCTCGACCGTGAACGCCAGGTCGCGTCCGTCGCCGCTCAGTGTCGTCAGCGTCGCGCGCATCGGCAGCGCGGTGATGTGGGTCACGTCGTCCGCCACCGCGCCCATCGTGATCGCATAGGTCCCGCCCGCCTTGGGCAGGAACACGGTGTCCGCGTCATAGGCGTACCAGTTGGCGACACCCTTGATCACTTGGCCGCTGCTCTGGCCGTCGACGTCGAGCGAGAAGCTGCCCGTCGTCGCGCCGACCGTCGCCGTGATCGTGTTGCCGACGACGGTCGAGGTGATCGTCGCATTCTGGAACGCGCTGACCCGGCCTGCCAGATCGGCAAGCGTCACGAACTCCACCCCCGCCGCCGCGGCCTGCGCGATGAAGGTGGTGAACATCTGCTTGGTGTACGGGCTGGTCGCGCCGTCGCTCGACCACATGGTCGGGCCGTAATCATGCCACGGCCATACCACGACCGGCGCATCGCCACCGGCGGTCAGCGCGGCGAATTCCTTGGCCCAGATGGCGGTGGCTTCGGCAACGGTCTTCTTCTGGAACTCGATCAGCGAGAAGTCGAACGACGTGTTCGGCGCGATATAAACCTTGTCGTCCGTGGCGTTCTGCGGCGTCATGTACCCGACCGCGTTGGGATAACCCGCACCGACGCCCGAATAGCCGCCGCTGAGATAGGTCACGTATTTCAGGATTTCCTGGCTCGTCGCGATCTGCTCAGGCGCACCCGGCACCGCGGCACCGCCGACCGTCACGGTCTTGCCGAGATACGCGCTCAGCTGCTTTTCCAGCTCGGCACGCGACTGGCCGAACTCGAACGCGATCTGCGCATCGGTCAGCAGATTGGTGTTCTCGGGATGCGTGTAGCTGTGCGAGCCGACCTCGTTGCCGGCATCGAGCAGTGCCTTGTAAACGGGCAGCGAGACCGCCCAGTCGGTCGACTGACCGTTCGCCGCATCGTTGCCGACATTGACGTAATAGCTGCCGACGAAATTATAGTCGGTCTTCCATTCGGTGAGAATCGGCAGCAGCTTGTCATAAATGCCGGGCGCGGTCCCCGCCGGATTGACCTCGTCGCGCTCCTGGCTCTGGTCCATGTCGACGCGCGACGCGAACAGGCCGCTCTGCCGCGTCATCTGCAATCCGACGGACAGCCCGTTGCCATGGACCGAATAATCGATCGCCTTCTGGAGCAGATTGTCGTCGGCCATCACCGCTTCGCTCGAGAACAGCACGTTGCGCCCGCCGGTCTGCGTCGCGATCGCCGCCGCATAGGTCTGGCCGTTGACCGTCTCGGTCGCGATCGTCGTGCCGGTTCCGCTGACGCTGGCGAACGCGTTCCAGCCGATGCCGGTATATTCCCGAATGACCTGCCCGTCGGCATAGCCGTCGAGCACCAGCTGTGATGCATCGCTCGCCTTCACGGTCACGTCTGCAGGGAAGCCGCCGGTCACGCGCGTCGCGTCGAACAAGAGCTTCATCCGCGAATAGGAGTCACCGGCCAGCGCGGCATTGTCCGCGCCGTTGGTCATGAACTCGCCCGCCGCGACCAGGCCGATGCCGAATTGCGTGGTCGCCTGTTCCAGCGTCTGCGCGATCTGGTCGGCCTTGCCCGCCTCGACGTTGCGGAACGACGGGAAGACGATCGTGTCGTATTTCGCGAGCGTCGCCAGGTTGGTGAGATCGCCCTCGGTCAGGATGTCGAACGGCACGCCCGCCTGCATCGCCTGGCTCTGTGCCGCCATGAACAGCTGCGAATACGCGGTCTTGCTGAAATAGGCGTTGGCGGTCGTATCGGACCACACGATCGCGATGCGGTGGGAGGGATCGGCGACGACGCCGGTGTCATTGAACACGGTGAACGCGGGGTTCGAATAGCTGCCGGGCAGGAACGCGGTGTCGTTGACGTCGTAGATCGTGTCGATCGCGTTCGGATTGCCGATCGCAGCCTTGGGGACCTTGAATTCGACGGTGGTGCGATCCGCCGACCACGCCGCCTGCAGGCCGCTGGCGATCAGCGTCTGCCCCGCCGCACCGCTATACAGCGAGACCGTGCCGTCGGCGGCGAAATTGACGTTGAATTCGGCACCGCCTGCGAACCCGAACACCTGATAGCCGGTGGCCGTGTTGCGATCGGTGTTGAGCCACGCGGTGGTGTTTGCGCCGATCGCGGTCGCGCGGTCATCGCAAAGGCAAAATCCGCGCCGTCGCTGCGGGCATAGATAGCATAGCCGGCACCGAGGCCACGGTCGATCCGGTCGCCTGCGGTCCAGTCGTTCAGCGTGCCATCAACGGTCACCGGAGTTGCGTTCGCCATTCTTTGTCCCCGCTTCGGTCTCGGGCTTCATGCGAGCGCCAGGCTGCTCGTCATCAAGCTCGAGCGTCAACTAGCGAAGACCGTCGGTATTTCGAACAACACAGATGAATGGTTAACGCCGAACTTGTATCACCATGGTACGCGATTACTGGTGGTATGCCCGGTCGCCAGGGCGGAGCGGTAATGCGGGCGAACCGGAAGAATGGCAAAGCGGTGTCAATGGTAACGAACATTGATCAGGTGCGCCTATCGGGTCGTTAACCCAGTTTAGTCGAGGTGAATTCAATTCGCTGCATGCGAATGACTGGCCACGCCTTGTTGGCCTTGTCCTTGGCCGGCGCGTAGCGATAATGCTTTATCATCGACGAACACGCGCCGGTATCGAATGGCGCAGAGCCGCTCGACGTTATAACCGAACAGCGTCGGATCGCGCCGTCTTCCCCGACCAGATAGGCCAGGGTGACAGCAACGGACTTCTGCCCCGCCGGCAGCTTCGCCACTTCCAGCACGATGTCTGCCGGCACCTTGGGTGTAGGGGTAGAAGCATCGAAGAAGAGCTCCATGTGCCACCGAACCCGCATTCGGTAGACACCGTACATGGGCGACCCGGTCTCGTCCGTAGCCGGCGCATATTTACCCCGCAGCACCCCGGCGGCACACGCCTTCAGGTCCAGATCCTTGGATCCGCTGGTCGAGACAACGCCGCACGTCTGAGGTTTTCCAGTCGGATCGATCAGGATCTCGACCACCGTGTAGCCGCTCTTGCCCGTACCGACTGCGCGCGAGACGTAATCGTCGGACGTGAGCATCTCACTCGCGTTGCGGACGATCACGGGCGTCAGCGTGCCCTGTCCCCCGAGAACGAGCATTACCAGCCAGAACATTCGCCTCTCCCCGTTGCGGATAGTGCTTCTTGGTAGCTGGAACCCCAGGCTGGTGACGCTCGTCTCGCGGGTAGGGTCGCCCACCAGACCCGATGCCCGCAGGTGATATTCTTCCCGGCATCGCACCCAATGGCGATCAGGGTTCTGGCAGCTGAAGCATAATCATCTGACCCTGCCGCGAGCCCGGGGCTCCGCCGGACGAACCGATCGCATTCAAAGGGGTGCCCGTCAGGCGCGGGCGGCATGGTGCGGCGTCCCGTAGCGGCGGAAGACATGGCTCTGTGCGACCCGAGACCGGCGGCTACAGACGCCCCGCTATTGGCGTTTAGGCCCAACGGCACGTCATGGAGCCGGATGACCGTGCGCCATCATGACGTCGAGCTTGCTCTTGGGCATATTGATCAAGAGCCCGTCCTTGTTCTTTGCAAAGGACGGAAAGTCCACCTCCACGCTCCCGATCGCACTCGACACCACTGCAAAGCCTTTACCGACGGCCTCGATCTTGCCGACGAGGAGTCCCTTTGCGTCATGAACTTCCAGCCCCTGAATGATGTCCTTGGGTCCGGCCGGGACCGGCCGCATCGTCAATCGATTGGCGTCGGTAACGCTGACTGCGAAATCCCGGAAATTTTGCTGACGGTTGAATTCCCCCGTACCGCTGTCGTTCGCCCCGACCCCCTGTGCCGAAGGAAATTGTTGTCCCTGGGCTCCGGTTGCCGATGCGAGAACGGATGCGATCATGCCAAGAAAAAGCCCCCGCATTTCATCCTCCCATTATCTTATGTCATCAGTTTATCCTTATTTCATACCGCGGACAATACATCGAGTCAGCTTGGTAGTAATATGCGTCAGGTAATTAAATACAAAACAACTGGCAAATTAACCTGGCAATCAACCATCGAAATAGAGTTGGGATGGCGAAGTATCTGATCTGGCAACCGAACCGGGAATTGCCGAGACGTTCTGGCAGCTGCCGACTTTTGACTTAGCGCCGGTGGCGGGAGAAGAACGCCCACATTGCCTCATTGTCGACGACCGACCAGCTATGCTGCCCGCCGCGCGTCACACGCGCCGCGACGCTCGTGCCGTGCTGACAGCGGGCATAGCCCTGTTCGTAAACCGTCGCGCCGAGGTTGCGGGCATAGGGATCCGAGCAGCCGTTCAGCACGGCCCAGCGTTGCAGCGCGGCGGCCTGTGAATATTGCCAATAGGGCGCGCCGCCGCCGGTGATGGGGTTGGTGGTGTCGGCATCGCCGGCGAAGGCGAGGAGGGGCAGCGGCGCTGTCGAGCGACACGTCGCGGGATCGGCGCGTGACACATCGGATGCGAGGGAGCGTCCGGCACGCAGTCCGACCACCGGCGCGATCGCGGCGAAACGTCGTGCGGCGACGCAGCCCAGCCAGGACGTCATCCGTCCACCACCCGACAAGCCGGTCGCGTACACCCGCGCGCCGTCGACGCAACCGGTTGCGACAAGCCGGTCGATCAGCCCCGACAGATACCGGACATCGTCGCGTGCATCGCGTGCGGGGATGCTGCCCGTGACGGTCGGGACGCCGGGGATGTTCCAGACAAAGCCGCGATCCGCGGCGATACCACCATTGGGCGCTGCGACGATGAAGCCGTGGCGATCCGCCGTCTCGGCGAGGTGGCTGTCGCGCAGCATCTCCGCCCCCGTGCCGGTGCTGCCGTGGAGCAGGATCACGAGCGGTACGGGCCCGGTCATGCCCGCCGCGGGAAGGTGAAGCATCGCGCGTTCAGGCAGGGCCTCGATGCTGCCAGGACGGCACTCGGCGCGCGCGACACCCGCAATGAAGCAGAGGCCGAAGGTAATAAGCAGACGAAAAACCACCATGTGTCCAATCTCCGACATCAGCCGTTCGCGCTGAAAAGTCCCTGTAATAGCAAGGGACGCGTGCCCGACGCGCATCACCTCCTGCGTCGTCGGTGGATCGAAACCCCAGCGCTAGGATTGCGGCAGGTTGGCGAGGCGGCGCTCCACGCCGTTCCAGAACCGCTCGAGCCGATCGAGCGCGTGTCGCTTGATACGGTTGACCTCGTCGTCGGACATGACCTGTACCCCGGTTGCCTGAAGGCTGCCGAAATCCTCCAACATGCGATGCGCCGTAGCCTGACAGGCCCTGACCGGATCAGCGTCGCTGGCGAGCAGCAAGGCATACAGGTTTTCCAGCACGAAGCCCTGTGCGGCCAGTGCGCCGGCCACGGCTTCGGCAAATTCATCGTTCACTGGGTATCTCCGTCCGCCGTGCCGCGGTGTGTAGCGAAGCGCTTGGCGTTCGGAAACGGCGCAGATCGAGTGTGTTGCAGCGATGACGTCGTCGTCACGACCGCCGCGGCGGAATGTGGGAAGTGGAGAAGGGCAGGGGGCTCCTGAACTCGGGCGTTCCGGTGACATCGCGCCGCTAATCATCACCCCCGCAGCTGACCAGCATCCGGCAGAGTGGCTCGACCGTGCGCACGACCCGCGCCACGGGTTCGTCGCAACCCCGCGCTACCCAGTCGCGCGCCACCGCGAGCAGCCCGTGCATGGCGCCGGCACGGCACAGCGGCTCGATCGAGCCGGGAACGTGGGTCGGCACCAGCGTGCCGGCGATCAGGTCGGCGAAGCTGGCCATCGAGCGTTCGAACAGTTCGTCGACCTGCGGGTCGATGCCGGACAATTCCGACAGGAAGACGCGCGCGCTGGCCGGCTCGTCGCGCAGCAGATCGTAATATGCGGTCAGCAGCGCGATCAGCCGATCCCCCGGCGTGCCTCCCGCCGCATCGGCGGCCGCGGCGACCCGCTGCGTCACGAACTGCGTGACCTCGCCGAACGTCGCGAGAAGCAGCGCGTCGCTATTGGCGAAGGCTTCGTAGAAGTAGCGCGGGGTCAGCCCGGCCGCGCGGCAGACCGCGGTCACCGTCGTATGACGATAGCCCTGCTCGCCATAGAGCGCGATCGCGGCGCGGATCAGCCGGCTGCGCCGCTCGACGCGGCGCTCGCTCGCCGATGCACCGCCATAGCGCCGTCCGTCCTGGCTTGCCGCCCCTGATTTCAAGTGATAACTCCTGTTTCCAGATAACGGCGATTGCTGTCGCATCCTTCTATCGGAGCACTCCGGCATGGCAATTGAGACTGCGTCCATCCCCTCCGGCTCGGGCACCGCGGAAGAGCTCGACATCGTGATCGTCGGTGCGGGTCTGTCGGGGATCGACGCGGGCTATCGCTTCCAGACCGAATGCCCGGGCAAGAGCTACGCGATCCTCGAGGCGCGCGATGCGATCGGCGGCACCTGGGACCTGTTCCGCTATCCCGGCATCCGCTCGGATTCGGACATGTATACGCTCGGCTTCCCCTTCCGCCCCTGGCCGAGCGACCAGGCGATCGCCGGCGGCGACGCGATTCGCGACTATATCGCCGCCACGGCGCGTGAATTCGGGATCGATGCACATATCCGCTTCGGCCGTCTTGTCGTTCGCGCCGCCTGGTCGTCCGCCGATGCGCGCTGGACGGTCGAGATCAAGCGGGATGGTGCCGCGTCGGAGCGGATCGTCTGCCGGTTCCTGTACATGGGCAGCGGCTATTATGATTATGCGCCGGCTTCACGCCGCCCTTCGAGGGTGTCGAGGACTACGCGGGGCAGCTCGTCCATCCGCAGCACTGGCCCGCCGACCTCGATTGGACCGGCAAGCGCGTGGTGGTGATCGGCAGCGGTGCGACCGCGGTGACGCTGGTGCCGTCGCTCGCCGAAAAGGCCGCGCACGTCACGATGCTGCAGCGCTCGCCGACCTATATCGTCTCGCGCCCGTCACAGGACGGCTTTGCGCGGTGGACGCACCGGGTGCTGCCCAAAAGCATTGCCGACAGCGCGACCAAATGGAAGAGCGTCGGACTCGGCATCGCCACCTACGCCTATGCGCGCAAGCGCCCCGATCACATGAAGGCGCTGATCCTGAAGGGCGTCCGCGCGCAGTTGCCCGAGAATTACGAGGTCGAGCGCGATTTCGAACCGCGCTACGATCCGTGGGACCAGCGTATCTGCCTCGTCCCCGATGCCGACCTGTTCGAGGCGATGCGCGGCGGCAAGGCGGAGATCGTGACCGATCACGTCGCCCGCTTCACACCGACCGGCATCGCGCTGCGATCGGGCCGCGAACTGCGCGCCGACATCGTCGTCACCGCCACGGGCCTCGTCCTGCGCCTGCTGGGCGGCGTCGAGCTCGTCGTCGACGGGCAGGTCGTGAACCCCGCCGACCGGCTGATCTACAAGGGTATGATGGTGAGCGACGTGCCGAACCTGGCGCTCGCCTTCGGCTATACCAATGCATCCTGGACGCTGAAATGCGATCTGTCGGCCCGCTACGCCTGCCGCCTGCTGCGCCACATGGACGCGAACGGCTATGATAGGTGCACGCCCACGCACGACGATCCGTCGGTGACACCCGAGCCGATGCTCGGCTTCACCTCGGGCTATGTCCAGCGCGCCAACGCCATCCTGCCACATCAGGGGTCCAAGGCGCCGTGGAAGGTGCACCAGAACTATGCGCTGGATCTTGCCGCGCTCAAATTCGGCAAACTGGAGGACGGAACGATGCGGTTCGACAAGGTGCGCGGTGCCGCCACTCCGGTGCCAGTCGAAACATCGCGCTCCGCCGTTTCGATCGGCGCGGTGACGGCCGCGGCGGCGATCGCAGCAGTCGGCGGTCTGGCGCTGTTCGCGAAGTTGAGCCAGCGGCGGACCGAGCGAATGATACCCGCCGACGGCGCCTTCATCGACGTCGATGGCCGCCGGATGCACTATCTCGACCGCGGCACCGGACCGACAATCGTGATGATCCATGGCCTTGCCGGGCAGATGCGCAACTTCAGCTATGCGCTGCTCGACCGCCTCGCGACCGAGTACCGCGTGATCCTGATCGACCGGCCCGGCTCCGGCTATTCGGCGCCCGGGGAAACGGCGAATATCCGCGCGCAAGCCGCCCAGATCGCGCGCTTCATCGCGGCGCTGGAGCTCGAGAAGCCGCTGGTTGTCGGCCATTCGCTTGGCGGCGCGGTGGCGCTCGCGCTGGCGATCGACCACCCGGAAGCGGTCGGTGGCTTGGCGCTGATCGCGCCGCTCACCCAGCCGCAGGACAGCGCGCCGAGCGCGTTCGCGGCGCTCGCGATCGTCTCTCCCGCCGCGCGCAAGGCGGTGGCCTGGGACGCCTCGGCCCGCACCCCGC